>CAXEIX010000083.1:0-4536 GCA_963996605.1 uncultured Candidatus Poseidoniales archaeon
ATATCTGGTGGGACCTACAGGGACTGCTGGGCGGAATACTAGGGTGAGCAACCCGACGCGCGACGCGACTGGGGACGGGGGCCAGCCTCCCGGCCCCCCGGTCGCACGCTTGGACGACACGAAAACCAGGGGGAGGGGCGACTCTCCCCCTGGAGAAAAAAAATCACAGTATCACGAGAGATTATTAAATCACATGATTAGTTGTAGCAAGTACAGGAAACCTAGGAAAGCGTGAATGATGATTAATCCCATCATCAGATCCGATAACCTGCCGTGGAAATCCTTCGTGCGTGCGAATGACTCCCCAGCAACCTTCTTCGCTTTGGTCTTGCGCCCAAGACTCCACAAATATGTCATCAAACTAAGCCCGAGTAAACCACTCCAACCATGGAAATGACCTGGCATCAAGGTCCTGAATCCAAGTTCTTCAGATGCCAGAAAGGTCGATGCGATGCGAGACATAAAGGCGAGGCAGATTACGGCAATGACTAGTCGAAAAAGCCGCTCTCCCTCGGTTTCGTGGCGCTCAAGTGCAGCAGCCCTCTCAGCACCCTTCAGTGCGACGCTCTGTTTACGCCATTCACGCTGCCGAACAAACTCTCGAATGACGAGCAGTGCCGCGAAGGGATGGAGTAGAAGAACGAACACCTGTGTTGGGCCCATGGGCTGTCGCTACATTATGGGGTCTTGAGGCCTCTCTATGATACGGGCTTCATCTTCCTAGAGAAGATGATACTCAAAAATTACCAATTTTCGACAAGGTCTGGAAGAATCTTGCCCGCTTTTCCGATGTGCACCTCATCAAAATCACCACCGTTGATTGGTAGTTCAAAATTTACTAGAATTGTGTGCGCATCATTTGAATTTGCTAAATTGACCAAACCTGCAGCAGGGTAGACATGTCCAGAACTCCCTATCACAATGAATACATCGCAATTCTCGACCTCCCGGCATATCACGTCCATTTCCATAGGAATCTCGCCGAACCAAACGATGTCGGGCCTCATCCGAGAAGATATAGCACAGCAATTGCATAGTACAAAATCGCCTCCTAGGTCATTCTCCCCCATTCTAACTTCACTAAGGCCTGTTGTCTCGCAGCGAAGAGTTTGCAATCGCCCATGCATGTGGATTACAGACTCACTACCTCCCCTCTCGTGGAGATCATCCACATTCTGAGTAATCAGAGTTAAGGATTCAGTCTTAGACTCTAATTGTGCTAGCGCAAAATGAGCTGGATTGGGCCCGACTTCCAGTAATTGATTTCTCCTCGCCTGGTAGAACCTCCAAACTAGCGATCGATCGCTGACCCATGCTTCTGGAGTTGCGACGTCCTCTACCCTGTGGTTTTCCCACAATCCATCGTTGTCCCTAAATGTCCTAACTCCTGACTCTGCACTGATTCCGGCTCCAGTTAGTACGACGACCTTTTTGTCATTAAGAATCGTGACCATCAGCAAGGGTGAACTCTATGGCCTATGTGAAAACTTGGGTACCGAATAAGAGGAAGAACCCTACATTACAGAGGCCCCAGGGAGGATGGATTGGATCTTGAGCGTTGCTAGGGTCTCCCCTCCTCCGTCCACTACTAACCTAAGGCCTAGCTCCTGTCCCACACCTGCCTCGGCATCACATCCAGGGGTGACTGAAGTGGCGAAGTCGGCTTCCTCTATGTCCTCGTTAACGGCCCCAACCTCGTCATCGACGTTGGTCGCAGATAGGTCTATCTCGAATTTGAATGTAGTTCCTGCCTTGATCTCTGCTCCATCTTCTATGTCTGTCCCTCCTAGCTCTTTAGAGTCGGCCACACCATAATCAATTACGGAGTAGGAGGTAGTGCCAATCGTCTCAATTGGTGTCGACCATGGTGCTACGTCCGGAGTCCATTGAACGAAAGTCACCTTGCACGTAACGTACCACCCTAAGTCCCCCTGTTGGACGTTTAGTGAACCCGAAGAGACTCTAGCTATGACCTCGAATGTTGCGACGTCGGTGAAGTAATCCGGACCGGGGTAATTAGCGTTGCATCCACCGCCCGCCGAGTGGTCGACACAAAGAGGGCTCGCGGCAGTTTTAACGAACACATCGGAAATCGCAACCTTTCCCGAAATTTGCTGCCTCGTATCCGAGCTGGTGTTCTCTGCGTTCTGCTGAAGCTCCTCGGCGGTCTTGATGATGATCGTTGAAGCAACAGCCGCCACCAATATCAGGGCGATGAACACAATCATAGCGCCTATTCCGATAGAGCCCTCTTCCGAGACAAACATCCGCTCACCGACTATAGCCACAATACTACGTGAGGGTTTAGAACTTCAAATTACCCATATATCGCTTTTCGGAGAGTGGAATCTTTTCCTTGCAATGTTCCATCTTCTCTCTTTCATAGCCCCACTATTGGTTCTTCTCGTGTTTTGGATGTTGGCTAGTGCTGTGGGGCATAAGCAACGGTACCGAGGTTTACGCCTGCGTAATATAGGGGTCCTTTGTTACAACCAACTCTTGGGAAATAGTGGTACTTTATTGGCCACTATACATTGGCGAGGCCATGAAGAAGAATGCATACTTGTTGACTCTGCTGATGATTCTTGTACCTCTTTCCGGTTGTACGGGTTCAGTTGAAAATGACGTCCAAGGGGATGAAAGTCAAACAGGGCCAGAAGAGATCGCATTATTGGAAGAAGAAATATCCTCATTGAACAATAATATATCACAACAGGAAGTCCAGATTTCTAGTTATGTAGAGGAAATTGGAGTCCTAAACTCGGAGATATCTACCCTAGAGTCCGAGATCGCATCCCTCCAGGGAGATCAAGACGCCCCAGAGGAGCAAAAAAATGCGAAGATCGCTGAGTTGGAAACTGCAATGGCATCTCTGAACTCCACTATAATTGAGTTGGATTCCCAAATCGCCCAATTCCAACAAACCCTGAGTCAAAGGGACCAGTCCATAGTCGAGTACGTAGAACTGTTGGGCAGTATCCAATCGGAAAACGCGGACCTCAGTGTCCAGATAGTGGACTTAAATCTGATTATCGAGGGGTTGCAATCTACTATAGACGAACTCCAATCAACCCTGTATCCATACTCTTGCCCCACTGGGAGCTCCATCTCGGGCACTGTAACTGATTCGATCTATGCCAATCCAGGCGTAGTGTTCTCCGATGACTCGAACTTACCAGACGATCACAACCCCCAATCAATCCAATTCCAGGTCACCCTAGATGGTTCACCTCTGGAGGGTTGTGAGATACGATATGAAATCGATGATGACAATGGTTGGTTCTTCCCAGCACACCGGCAAACTAACACCAACGGCGAGACACATGGCTACTGGACGGCAGGACCGATAATAGGGGACCAGGCCATGAGTGCCTACATCACTTGGACGACCGGTGAGAAGAGGTACCTCAACATCACTGGCGAAGTTTCAGATGTGCGGCTCATTGCAGCGTCTATCCACACAATTTACCAATTCAGTGGAGAATTTGAGGAGTTTAGCATCCGCGCTACCCCAGGTACTGGGCCCCGTGGTACTTACTACTCTACGATAAACTGGCACGGATCTTATGGAGGAATTCAGTTTGTTAATTCGGATACTACAATGATTATTTTCTCAACATGGGACACAGGTGGCAGGGATGCACAGATTACCAACAATGGGTCTTGTAACGAAATCGTAGGATTCTCGGGAGAGGGGACTGGCGTTAGTTGCAGGATTCGATTGCCCCCCAGTGACTATGGGGACGTCGCCGGCCTACCAGATGATTACATGCTAGTCACAGGACACACTTATCAGACATCAATAGAGATTCAGGACTGTGGGACAAATTGCCAGGCCTACACGTTTCTTTTCGAAGACATTACTAGGGGCTTAGGGCCGATAAGCTTGGGAACTCAGAGGTACATGTCGGACTCAATCAACACTCGTGCGTCTAGCTTTGTTGAGGATTTTTATCGTCAAGGAAACTGCGTTGAGGGGTACCAAGGCGAGTCAGCAGAGCGCTCTGTCTTGTTTGAAGACATCGAGGCACTGGTTGATCTAGAATGGGAGAATGACCCCGTGCTTAAGTTCCATGCAGTTTACGATGGTTGGCCCGAGGAAATCTGCTCAAACTACTACTCCGAGATAACTGAATCGGGTCTACTTGTTTCCAGTGGGGGCGATCGCCTTGTCGGCCCGCCGATTATTGCCGGAGACTCTTACTTTCCTGATTGGAGGGAAATCGAATAGCGCGGTTATCGGGGGCATCATCTTCCCTACCCTTTGACTCGATTTGCTGAGACTTTAATTCCACCACTCCTCTCCTTCCGGCGTTGTCTCCTTGAATACTTCTTCGACAAAGGAAGAGGCTTTGAAAGGCCCCTCCTTATCCAGATTGGTTTTCTCTGTTCGGAGAATTTCTTCCCCGTCAAAGTAGCGTATCTCTAGCCAGTCATCCTCATCGTCCTGGGAGCTTGTGAATGTTAAGTCTAGGTTCCTCCCCATCTTCCCAGTATCTTCAAGGTATATTTTCGCGCTTTCCCTAATACTCTCGG
>CAXEIX010000084.1:0-4419 GCA_963996605.1 uncultured Candidatus Poseidoniales archaeon
GACTTTCAAGTGCATGCTACACCAATGATAGGCTAGAAGCATATCGTTTCAAGACCGGGATCAAGGCAGGAATGACTGGCATAAACAACTCGACCACCGGAGCCGAAGCCCATCTTCCCTTTGGAGGCGTCAAGGACAGTGGAAATGGGACTAGGGAATCTGGAATATGGGTCCTAGAAGCTTATTCCTATTGGCATGCAGTAAATGATGAGTTATCAGGTAAACTGCAACTTGCCCAGATGGACGTGGATGAGATCCATATCGAAGAGGCGGATGTGGACTACTCTTCACTAGCTTAGAGGAGCGTCTCTCCGCATTTGGGGCATGGTAGTCCCGGAAGCCATGCTCCAGGCAAGTAGCTACATTTGGGGCAGATGGAAGTCTCCAAGCTATCTTCGACCATGGTTACCGAGAAATGGTGGTTCAGAAAGACTTTGTGTGATTTTAGAAAGCAATTACTTATTGCCCACATACATGCGCAAATGAATCGGGTGTGGTGCAGATAGACGGCAGTGTGAAGCTTCCAATGAAAAAGGGATTTGGGAAGACCGATCGTAGTGATGATTGGTGGAAGGGACCGACTGCAATGGCTGCTTATCTTGGATTCATGATAATGTACGCTACTTGGAGAGGATTCATGGAGTCAGACTTCTTGTTTTTCAGTGATTTTGGGGCTTCATCGTGTGAGAATTGGGATTCTGCTAAATCTTTCAAGGACGTTTCAGAATGCCAAACCATGTCAATCGAACAAGGTAGCCACGTTCTCTCTCCTCTTTACAGCCCTCTGATCTTCCCTCAGTCTTCGTGGATTCCCATTGAATTGTGGTGGATGAGTCCGGCGATGTTTATCTTGATTTTCCCGGCTGGATTTCGAGCAACGTGCTACTACTATCGTAAGGCATACTATCGTGCCTTCTTCCAGCAACCTACCGGTTGTGCAGTGTCAAAGCCATGGAACGAATATAGTGGAGAGAGGGGGATTCTCGTAGTGCAGAATCTGCATAGGATTTTCATGTATATTGCAGTGATTTACTTGCCTATCCTAACTTACGACCTATGGCTCTCAGTAAATTTCCATGATGCAACAGGGGATGCATTTGGCGTCTCCGTTGGTTCTCTAATCCTCCTATTGAATGTCATTCTACTCTCCGGGTACACATTTGGGTGTCATGCTTTCAGGCATGTGGTTGGCGGGGGTTCTAACGATTGGACAGGTTCGATGATGAGTCGTTTCAAGTACAAAATGTGGAAGTTTTCTACCAAACTAAACGAGCAACACAAAGACTGGGCATTATTCAGCCTATTCTGGGTGATGTTCGCTGACTTCTACATATGGATTTGTCAAGATTTTGGTTTTACTGATTACGTTCTAATTGGGGGTTTGTAAGTGGGGGAAAGTATTACTCATCATGAGTTTGATGTCATTGTCATCGGGGCTGGAGGCGCTGGTCTAAGGGCAGCTATTGAGGCAAGTCGAGCAGGGGTAAGCGTTGGTATGATTTGCAAGTCGATGCTAGGTAAGGCCCACACGGTAATGGCTGAGGGAGGGGCTGCTGCAGCTCTGGCAAACAAAGATCCTCGCGATTCTTGGCAGACTCACTTCAGAGACACCATGAAAGGAGGCAAGTATCTTGGAGACTGGAGGATGGCACAGATCCACGCCCAGGAGGCACCTGATAGAATCAGAGAGTTGGAGCAGTGGGGGGCCGTTTTCGATAGAACCCCTAAGGGTCTGACAAGTCAGAGGAACTTCGGGGGCCACACATACCCCAGACTAGCCCATATTGGAGATGCTACTGGCCTTGAGTTAATTCGAACCCTTCAACAGAAAGGTATCCACGAAGGAATGCAGGTGTTCATGGAATACACCGTTCGTAGAATCTTCAAGACTGATGGGAAGGTTTCGGGTTGCTTTGCCTACGACAGAAACGACGGTTCACTTCATGTTTTCAAGGCTAAGACGATTGTACTGGCAACGGGTGGTATTACTCGCTGCTGGGAAGTATGCTCCGGATCATGGGAGTATTCAGGCGAAGGACATGCATTGGCCTATTGGGCTGGAGCTGAAATGGGAGACATGGAATTCGTCCAGTTCCATCCAACAGGGATGATCTGGCCACCTTCTGTGAAAGGAATTCTCGTTACCGAAGGAGTGCGTGGGGAAGGTGGCATTCTGAAGAATGAGAAGGGTGAGAGGTTCATGTTCAACTATGTCCCCGAGATGTACGCAGACGAGTTTGCCGATACTATTGGTGAGGCAGAGGCTTGGGTCGAGGAGGTTGTGAGTGGAAAATTAGCCACTAAGAGGAGACCGCCTGAGCTCCTAACCAGAGATGTTGTGGCTAAGGCGATAAACAGCGAGAGAGCAGCAGGAAGAGCCTCGGAGCATGGGGGGGCATACCTCGACATCTCCTGGAGAGACTCAGAGGAAGTGAAGAAGAAGTTACCAGGAATGTACCACCAGTTCAAGGAATTAGCTGCAGTGGATATCACCAAACAACCCATGGAGGTGGGTCCAACTGCCCACTACGTCATGGGTGGTGTCAAAGTTGACCCCTACAGCCAAGAGACGACTGTAGGGGGGCTTTTCGCCGCTGGGGAGGTAGCTACTGGATTACACGGTGCAAATAGACTAGGCGGAAACTCACTCTCGGACTTGATTGTTTTCGGAAAGATTGCTGGAGAGAATGCCGCGAAATACTCTAAACAGCAGGATTTCACTGACATCAACCAATCCGATATTGATGAGTTAATTGAAGAGACGTTGGAACCACTGAGCAGAGAAGATGGCGAAAACCCGGCCAAGGTGGTTAACGATCTTAGAGAAATGATGCAGAATAAAGCGGGGATAATTAGAACTGGTAAGCTCCTTGAAGAAGCACTAGACGATCTTGAGGAGCTGAGAGCTAGGTCTGCCTTGACCTCGCCTGGAGGGGGGAGAACGTACAATCCAGGATGGCATCAAGCACTTGAGATAGGAGCTATGGTGGACGTCAGTAAGATGTGCACAATTGCAGCACTTAGGAGGGAGGAAAGTAGAGGGGCCCATACGAGAGATGATTTTCCCGAAACCGATGACAGACACTGGGGCAAAATAAACAGTGTAATTTTGATGGCGGATGATGGCTCCATGGGTATTGATTTCGTATCTTACCCAAAGATTCCGAAGGAATTGAGATCGCTGCTGGATTCTGATGATCTGCAGGAGGAGGAGTGAAATGTCGGAAAAGGTGACGTTTAGGGTTTTCAGGGGGGAGCCAGACTCTGATGGAGACCCATTTGGAAAAATGGTGGATTACAAAGTCGATCTAGATGAGGGCATGGTGGTGTTGGATGTAATTCACAGAATTCAAGCTGAACATGCACCGGATCTAGCATGTCGTTGGAATTGCAAAGCGGGGAAATGCGGTTCTTGCAGTGCAGAAGTGAATGGCAAGGCTAGACTAATGTGCATGACGAGAATGGAGGATATCCTCGATGAGACTCCTAGCAATGAGCCTGTTCTGATAAAGCCGATGCAGGCATTCCCGCTAACCAAGGATCTAGTGACAGATACTTCCTGGGCATACAAGACTGATCGTCAGATCAAGCCAATTAATGGCCCGGAAGAGCCAGATTGGGTTTTCCACCAAGAAGAAGCGGACAGGTTGCAAGAGTTCAGATCATGTATCGAGTGCATGCTCTGCGTGAACACTTGCCATGTACTAAGAGAGCATCAGATGTTCGAAGATTTTGCTGGGCCTAGATTCTTTGTTCGCCTTGCCAGCCTAGAAATGCACCCACTAGACATTGAGAGCAGGTTGCCAGAGATCAAAGAGGACTTCGGGATTGATTATTGCAACATTACCAGGTGTTGCACGGAGGTCTGCCCTGCAGGCATCCAGATTACAGATAATGCAATCATACCTCTAAAGGAAAGGGTTGTGACCGAATACTTTGACCCAATCATCGACCCAGTGAATACAGCATTGAACCTCACTTCTGGTGTTCTAAGCTACTTTACTGACGGTTTCTCAAAGACATCGGATCCAGGGAATACAAAGAAGGCGAAAACAGCTCTGGAGGAAGAGCGTAGTCGAATCGAGGAAGCGAAGAAGATGGACTCCGAGAGGACAGAAAGGGCCCGAAAGAGATTCAAATCGGAATAGGGATTGTCATCTCGACTAATTCTAGAGCGTAGAGGGCATGATGCCTGCATCAGATGTGCCCCTTTGTTACAAACAATCCCGCCATAATGATCGGCCAGTACTTATTCCTTCGATGAAAAGAAAATTTTCCCTAACTTATTGAAAAGGTCATTTTCTATTCGTGACAATCTTGCAATTATTTCGTTTCTTGAGACTCCCTCTTCCTTCCAAATGGGAACCATGGAAGTCCAAACTCCTTCTCCCTTGATTCGTGACCATAGTGCCGCACCGA
>CAXEIX010000085.1:0-4417 GCA_963996605.1 uncultured Candidatus Poseidoniales archaeon
TGCAGGCAGGGTCACAGGTCTGGGGCTCCACAGCGGATGTCACTATCGACAGCAGCGATGGAGAAGGGCAGATAACTATCCAAGTAAGCGAGTTCTACACTTCAAACGCCCTCCCAAACTCCCCTTACACCCTCAAGGTGACAGTCGATGGAAAGGAGCATACTAGGGATCTGACTTACAGCACGATTCAGTGGGAATCCTCTCAGTGGACAGGAGCAGACGCACTCACTCGTGATATCACTGGCGTTGATGGAATCGCCCGCGGCGTTGTGAAAGAGGATCCGGACAGATGCAGCGGAGATGCCCAGAACTGCCTAGTCGGAGTAGTTATGTCAGGTTGGTCAGGTCTCGATACGGGGGCGGAATATCCAGCTAGGATGCCTTTCGCTGATTTCACTGTTGAAGCCGTGCTCATGGAGGGGAACGACGTAGCAATTGACTACCCGTCAATAACAGTTGCAAATACCGTTGCCACTTGGGACTCCAATGGGGGTTCTTTTGGAACTGGATCCGGATTCTGGGGGGACTACGGATCAGAGTTCGCAATGGGGGGGTCGGTCTTCGATGCAAACTTTGGCAAGTACGTACCTAAGGACGAATTCGACTCTGCAGGTGACTATGGGTGCTACTCATTCACCATCACAGTCAGCCAGAATGGGGGAACAAGCACTCTTTCCGATACCTCATACTATGAGTACAGCACGAGCAACTCAAACGATATCTGGGAATCGGTCACAAGCTGTTAGTCAGTCATTGATGCTAGAGAGGAACTCCCTCATCCTGGCCGTCTTCGGCTCGTCGATAATAGATGAGTTCCCCTCCTCGGCAACAAGTCCCTCATCCATGTATATCACTCGGTCTGCAACATCCCTTGCAAAGCCGATTTCGTGAGTTACAACTACCATCGTCATTCCCTCTTCTGCCAGCCCCTGGATCGTCTCTAGGACGGAACCAATTAGTTCTGGGTCAAGTGCACTGGTGGGCTCATCGAATAGCATCACCTCCGGCTTCATTGCAAGTGCTCTGGCAATAGCAACCCTCTGCTTCTGACCTCCCGATAGGTTTCCTGGATAGGCATCTACTCTGTCCAGCATGTCCACCCTATCCAGTACGTTACGAGCCTCTGAACGAGCCTCTTCCTTGTCCATCCCCCTTACGTGAATCAGACCTAGGGAGACATTGTCAATCACCCTCAGGTGGGAGAATAACTCGAAGGATTGGAATACCATCCCGATTCTAGAACGTACTTCGTTGATATCAGCAGCAGGGGTGTTGATCTTCTCCCCCTTGAGCCTAACAACACCCTTTGTCGGCTCGATAAGACGATTGATGCATCTCAGAACAGTCGACTTGCCACTCCCAGAGGAGCCAATAATAGCAATAGAGTCGCCCTCACTAACTTCGAACGAGACTCCCCTAACTGCATGGACCCCTCCTACGTATGTCTTCTCCATATCTTCAACACTGAGTATAATCTCCGACAATCAAGCACCTCCTGAGATCCCTAGTCCCGGTATCCTGGTCCTTTCTTCGAGATACCTGAGGAATAGGGCCAAAGTCCATGTAATTAGGAAGTAGGAAATTAGAACCATGCCCCAAGTCCAGAAAACCTGGAATGTGGTCGCAACGATCAGTTTGCCCTGCCTCGTGATCTCAGCATAACCGATTATCATTGCCAATGAAGAGTTCAGGACTAGGTTGACCATCTCATTGCCCAAAGGCGGGATGCAGATCCTGACTGCCTGAGGCATTACTACTAGCCTCATTGATTGCATGTAGTTCAAGCCAATGCTCCTTCCTGCTTCCATCTGGCCTGATGGTATCGCTGCAATAGCACCCCTGATTGTCTCGCATTGGTAGGCACCTGAGTTCAGTCCGAGTGCGAATATCGCACTAATGTATGCTCTGTCCTCTAGGATGCCCCCAACAGGTCTGCCATAGGCCAGAGACTCTGGATTGGTCTCCCAAACAACAAAAATATCGGTAATGAAGTTAGAGTTCCCATTTAGATAATCGAAGTCGAATAGCATCAGCCCGGGGTCTTGCAACCTCCTTCCAAGCTCGAATCCAAAGTGGATGAACATGAACTGGACAAGAAGCGGGGTATTCCTGAAAATGTCAGTATAAACTGTAGCGATTGTATTCAGTGGCCTGATTCCCCATGGGTTCAGAGATATATTTGTCCGCCCCAACTTTACTTCCCTTATCGAGAAGTCTCCATTGCAGGATAGGAAGATGGAACCGAGAATTGCAATCCCGATCCCTAATAGAATCCAGAACATTGCGCTAGGAGCGCCTATAGGCGAGTAGATATGCTCCCAACCATCCAGATTTAGAGCACTAATGTCATCAAGATTGAGGAAAATACGATGTAACCCGAAAGCAAGCAATACTAGGCCAATAGTCCGAATTGCGATGACGTTAAGCGGCTCACTGGCTGCGGTTTGGAGGGACCTCTCCTTGCAGTAACCCATTATTCCATTCAGAGGGTTATCCAGGTTCCATTTCTTGGTCAAAACAGACCCTTTAATCACTGAAACGGGAATCTGAAACAGTACCCATATCGGAGTAACAACGAACATCACCATAATCTGGAAACGATTAGTCTGTGCCACATTCTTCAGGGTGGTTGGAGATGTCTTTAGCATCGAGAGGATAATTCCGAGAGAGAAACCCATCATTATGCCAAAGATAACAATCTTGGCAGTCGCGACCAGACCATCCATTAGACGCTCCTTAGAATAATCTACGAATTGTCCGAAGTCGTTGAAGTCAATTACTTCGAAACCGACGAACTCTTCGGATCCAGCATTCTCAGTTCTTAGTATCACTCCACCGTTCCCTACTACAACGCCTCTGAAACCGTCTTGCATTGCAAAACTGTTGAACACGGTTTCATTAGAAACCGGAATCATCTGCTGAGAGACTATATTGCCTCCATCGAGGCTAATTGAAAGATAACCGCCCGAGCCTGAAAACATGATCTTGAATTGTCCTAGAACCTCTATTCCCGTGACATCGAAGTCGAGGGCCAAACCCCCATTTTCGAACTCATCCCCTCCACCGGGAGGGTACTCTCTTTCGATATCTACTACGCTCCAAACAAAACCTACTGGTACATTCCCTTCCCTGGATGACTTCAGAATGTGGCCTTCATCAGTGATTGCGTATGCTCTGATTGTACTATGGTACTCTATGTCTACAATTGTGGAAGATGATACCTCGCTGGGGGCGTCTCTGTAATCCCAAGTACTACCTCCGTCAGAAGATGCAAGAATAGTTCCATTTTCACCGGAAATTAGTCCATTTTCTGAGTCTAGGAAAGAAATACTATGCAATTCCTCTCCTGATAAACTTGAATTAACATAGTCGCAATCGGCCTCTCCTCCTTCAAAAACTATACAGTTCATAATCGAACTTTCGGAAATTACAACAAAACTATTGTTTCCAGTAAGTGCAATATCTTTCACATCGCTATTGACTTCTGGATGGCTTACATCGAACCATTGGCCCTCATTCATCAACAATACAGTCCCACTATTTCCCGCCACTGCTATTGCTCCGAAGCTCGCATCAGAGGAAGTTAGATCTTGATTAATCGATATGCCCGATTCAGACCAAGTTTTTCCTTCGTCAATGCTTCTAATGATGACTCCTCCCGATCCGAAAGCCCACATCTCCTCATCTAGTGCCTCTGCTGTGTTCAGATCCCCCTCTATTCCGGTGTCGACTACTTCCCACCCGCTCCTGACTTCCTGGGCGGATGATCCTCCGGACGAGAAAAATAGGGCGATAATGGCGAATACCAAAATCAACTCCGCACGCCTCGAACCTCTCAGAACGGGATGGGTGGAAGATTGCGATGGCATGATTCCCCTACGCTCGTTAAGCCTTGAGGATTTAGTCTAGACGCCTATTATCCTGTATCCAATCTCTGGAATCTATTGGGCAATATTGATGGGCGCATTATCTCCGATACTGGCTATGGGAGAATTGTTGTACAGTGGAAAGGTGAAGCAGGTTTGGAGTACGGACGACCCTGAAATAATAGAATTCAGGTATACCGATCAGATTTCTGTCTTCGATCAGGTCATTCCAAGTCTGATACCGAGAAAGGGAGAGTCTCTCAACAGGGCATCTTGCTACTGGTTCGGTTTGGTGGAGCAAGAATCAATATGCAAGACACATGTTATCGAGATGAATGCTCCCGACAGGGTCCTAGCCCGTCGTTTTGATGTAATCAAGGAGCCAGGAGCAATTCCCAAGGATGCTGAGAACTTCTTCGTCCCCTTGGAAGTGATATGCAGGCATTACTTAGCGGGAACCGCTTGGAGGAGATTCCAGAGAGGAGAGGTAAAATCAGAGGATTTCGGTTTTGATCAGGGGGTGGCCCTCCAAGAGGGTGCAAGGCTTCCAG
>CAXEIX010000086.1:0-4385 GCA_963996605.1 uncultured Candidatus Poseidoniales archaeon
TAGGCGTTCCTTTGAATGGAGCGTCGACATGGAGAATTCACGCAGGATGGGAGGAAGTATTCTCATGGTCATACAAAAATGTACAGACACAACCTCCTAAAATTGGATTTAATGCAGGCTCATTATGGTCCATCGATGAAGATGCCACACTTACAATAGATTTCACCAAACCACCAAGGAGGTTTACAGAAAGCTCAATCATACAGCAGATGAAGAAGGACGGAATTGGCAGGCCTTCGACATATGTTTCTACAGTATCGAAACTAGTAGATAGGAAATACGTGGAAAAGGACTCTAGTTCTCTAATTCCTACATCCGAGGGGAGGACTCTTTGGGTAGAGGTTACCCCTTTTTACAATCAAACTGATGTTTATGATCAAGGCCTATTTACATATGGTTTCACTTCAACGATGGAAGAAAAATTAGACCTAATAGAGGCTGGCGAAGCCGGTGCACCCGAACACTGGGCGCATTTTGTCGATACATTCAGAGATATGCACAATATTGCACTTGAGAAGCGTCGAGAAAAGCCTACATTAAGGCAGATCCAGTATCTGCAAGCAATTCTCAATAGGATGACCGAACAAGAAAAGAAGGATCTAGTTGGAGATAGTTTAGTCGAAGAACTAACTGGTGAACAAGTTCGGAATATAATTGACGGCCTAGGTGACTCAGCCCAGTCAAATATCCCTCCAAGTGAAAAGCAAATTGCTACTATATTGAAATTAGTTGATAGGCTGAAAATTGATTTGGGACTATTCTTGAAGGATATGGGGGAGTCTGATATTAGTGAATTGACAGGCGGAAGGGGTGGTACAGCAAGTAATGCCATCGGAGCCCTGATTGAGTTGGATAAGGACTCTCCAGCAACAGAGAAGCAGGTAGCTACAATTATCTCTATGGCAGATTCTCTTGAGATGCCTATTGAAGATGCTATTGCCGCTGTTAAAACGGAGTCTATCGAAACAATATCCAAGTCAGATGCTAGCGATTTAATTGGTAATCTAAAGAAAACCATTAATTCAAAGCGTAGAGGCAAAAAGTAGCATGCGGCGGTTGGAATGATCAGATTTTTCGACTCTATCGTGGTAGGGGCCGGACCAATTGGAGGGTACCTATCGAAGAAATTGAATGATTATGGTCACAGTGTTCTACTACTCGAAGAACATGATGAAATCGGACGGCCGTTCCAGTGCGCTGGACTAGTAAATCCCGCTGCAATGGAGACGATAGGCTTGGAATCTTCAATTCTGACTTCAATTTGGGGTGCTAATATCCACAGTCCTAATGGGAAAAGAGTATCAATAGGGGATCCAAATATGCCTCGTACGTTTTCAGTATGCAGGAAGATTTTCGACGAAGCTGTTGTCATGCAATCAATAGCCACGGGAACAGAAATTATGCTATCCACAAAACCTGTCTCGGCATCAATCGAGAATGAGTACGTGGAAGTCAATATCGATGGGCCCAATGGTTCAGAGACTGTGCGCTGCAAACTGCTATGCGGTGCCGATGGGGCACATTCATGGGTCCGTCGTAAATTTAGAATGGGCAACCCCACAGAAACTATGATTGGTTTTCAGATCGAAGTAACGGGGTATTCTGGTGATGACGGGATGCTGGATATGTACACTGGAGCATCCATTGCTCCGGGTTTCTTCAGTTGGGCCATTCCAACAGGTGAGACAACAAGGCTAGGGACCTGGACTAAGGCGAGTCTTATGGGTGGCACTTCTAGTGAGGAATTCATGAGTCGTTTGATGGAAGATAAAAATCTGAATTCACGATTCACTGATTGCTCCGAAGTAGCTCGTTTCTGTGGGCCCGTTCCGAGTGGAATCGTTCGTAGACCAATGCGCGAGCGCGTTGCACTTTTCGGAGATGCAGCTGGGATTTGCAAACCTACCACAGGTGGGGGTATAGGGCCTGGATTCAAACAAGTTGACATGCTAGTGCCACTACTAAGCAATGCCATTTCTGAGAATGACTTGAGTGAGGTTCGGATGAAAGCACTCTCATCAAAATTAAAACAAATGAAGAGGGATCAGAGAAAAAAGAGGGCTTTGAGGGATGCCTTTCTTACAGAGATGAATGACAGTGAACTAGAGGATATTTTTTCAGTTTGGGCTAGGCCTGAAGTCACGGATCTAATCAATGAATTCGGCGATATTGAGAATCCTATTCCACTAGGAGTTAAGATGCTGAGAGAAGTCCCTGAATTTAGGAGGCTGGCAGGTAGGGCTGCAAAGGCCATTCTATGGAGCTAACGATGCGTCGTACAATTCAGAGAATCAGGTACCCCCCATTCGAACTAGGACATATGGAACCGTCAGAAGTTCCAATTTCTGAGGTCGAAGTAGAAGTCGGTGAAAATGTTGCAACTAATTTCACCATTGGTTCAAAAGATAGCTGGTTTGTTGAATGGGTAGATTCTAACGAAGATGACTCACAAAAATTTCAATTGCAATGCGAAATAGGTTTCAGTCCACCAACATTCCTCACGCGTACAAGACTTGGTTGGTTCATAAATCCGGATCCGCTTCACAATATCTCTAGAAGATTAATTATGCCAACTGTAATCCTCCTCATAGTATCATTATTTATCCACGCAATAGAGCCGGGACTAGTTGATCTCGGACTCATAGGTGGAGTTATTGCTGGCTCAGTATCGATCGGACCATTGGAATATCCCAGATTGCTATTCTATACTTTCCCACTTTTTCTTTTGCCTCTTCTATTTCGAACAATAGCAAATTTCCGCGATATGTCTAGGCAATCGATAATAAACGCTAAACCATACAAGGAGCCTACATTTTCTATAGTTGAAAGCAGGGATTCTCCAGAGGTAATGATAACCGAGTCAGATAATGAAATCTCACTTAAGAGATCGAGGATTCAGGTTGGTGTTGCTAGTCCAGAGAGAAGCACAGTACTGGCCTCACTAGGTAGGAATGAGTTTGGGCAGCCATCTCCCGGCATGTCTACAATTCTGCCCGAAAAAAGAGTGTCCTCTGGTGATGAGGTTGGCTCTGGAGTTGGTGAGGCTACTCCGATGCAATCTGCCACAAAGAAGCCGGTAATCCTAGAACCACTCAGAATAATGAGTCGCTCAGAATGGGTCTCTGATATATCTGTAGGCACCACCTTCAAACTAAACATGCCCGAAGAAAGCTGGCCTGGCACAATATACTCATCACTTATTGCTATACACTGGGAGATAGTAATAGAGTTCGAACAAAAAGACGGCAGGAGAATTTCCTGGGTATCGCCGGTTATTATGCCGCAATCTGATGTTACTACGGAGATCCCAGTAGCACCAGTTATCAGTGGTAGAGCTGAGCTATCCAACTTTTAGGGCCACTCGGTCCTGCTCAAGGACATTTAGAATATTATACTCAGAATCTCTTACTGCGGGAACAAAACCGCTTTGCAAAATCGCCCTCTCCAACTCGTCCACGGACGCCATAGTCTTCGTAGTTCCCGAAGCAGAAACGACGTTTTCCTCCATCATCGTAGAGCCTATGTCATCAGCTCCGGCCGACAATGCTATCTGAGCCACCTCTAAACCCATTGTCGGCCAAGATGCTTGAATGTGATCGATATTACTCATGAAAATTCTAGACACAGACAAATGTCTTAGATATTCAACTGCACCTGCACCGAGACCAGTTGAGTTCCTACGCAGACCCATCTTGCCAAATGCATTGTTCTCTAGCATTACTGGCCAGGAAATGAATGAAGTGAATCCGGGATTTCCTTGTGCAATAGTCTCATTCTGAAGTGATCTGATCTTTTCCATGTGTTCTACTCGTTCCACATGGCTCTCCCCGAATCCGAAAACATTGGTTGCAGAAGTAATCAGACCAAGGGTTTGAGCCTCTCTCATCACCCTAAGCCAGTTATTCGAGGATCCCTTACGAGGGGAGATTCCGCTTCTAACATTATCAACAAGCATCTCTGCTCCGCCACCAGGGAGTCCATGCAATCCTGAGTCGCGGAATCTAGAGAGTACCTCCATTGTGGAAAGTCCTGAAACTTCAGAGATACCCTCAATCTCTATTGGCGAGAAGCAATCAAGTGAAATTTTTGGATGCCTTCTCGACAACTCTTCCAGAAGGGCAGTATACCACTCAAATGGCAAGGATGGGTTGACTCCTCCCTGCATCAGTATCCTGCTACCACCAACACTTTCCAATTCCACAATTCGTTCGCTAATCTGGTCAACTGTCTGAGTGTAGCTATCTTTGTGCCCGGGTGAGCGATAAAATGAGCAGAAATGACAGTTAATTGTGCAGACATTAGTGTAGTTGATGTTCCTGTCAATCAGATAAGTAACAAAATTGCCGGGAACCTGGGTCTTTCTCCTCTCCATTGCTACAAACATC
>CAXEIX010000087.1:0-4360 GCA_963996605.1 uncultured Candidatus Poseidoniales archaeon
GGGAAGTCATGGAGAAAGAGACTGAAATGGGAATCCTGGCGGGAGCGTCTTCCGATAATGTCACGCTTACTGGTACGGTTCTGAGGCTCCCTGCTCCAAGCTCAACCGGGTTGCTGGAGAAAGAAATCTCAATCCCCGGGTCGGAAGTGATGTTCTCGTCGAGGATTAACTCATGGGAGAGTGAGTAGGAATCATCCCCATTTCCCGGATTCTCGAGGCGCAGTACAACCAGGTTCGAATCTTCTACGTCTACTACAAATGGCTGAGTCGTCGGGGAGTTGATTTCCAAACCAGCCCGATGAATCTGCAGAACTTCGATAGATAGTATCAATGGCATCTCGGAGCCTGCACCGTCCTCGAATAGGTGGAAAGAAGGGCGGGCATCCACAGGTAGGTCGAGAGAAAGCGTCCCGCTGACTCTAGAGCCCGGTTCTCCCGATATGGAGATCACATCACCTGTCACTTCTAGATCGCCACTTCCACTCCATTCCCACCCTTGTATCGTCATGCCAGAATCAGCCAGTGACCAACTCGCATTGTCATCTCCCTCGGGCAAGTCCGCAAATAATTCCCATGTCAGGTTCATAGTTGGTACGGATCTGATGTGATTTGGTTGTAGGGTCGATTTGGTAGCAACAAACTCTAGTTGAATCTGACTACACTCTTGCTCTTCTCCAGAACCAACACACATGCTCAGAGGGGTGCTGACGCTCTCCCCAGCACTAGTGCCGCTAGGTACGGCTAGCCTCGCAGTCACCTCCTTCATCTCACCCGGGCCAAGGGAAAGTGCACTAATCTCGCCTCCTCTGGAGTCAAAAATTCGGAGATCAGAGCCCCAATCAGTCCCATCCCATGATATCGCAATCTGTTCCTCAGCAGCATTGCCGACGTTCTCAATCATCAACCAAGCCCTGGCATCTTCTGATACCAGACCTAAGCCAGTACTCTGAGCGGTACCATCGGGGCCTCTTATTGACATCCCTCTAGTCCTGTTGGCCTCTATTGGCAGATTGGCAGATATTTCAGCGGACCCGTCAATGTGCGATAGTGTCAGGGCGAGGAAACCAGAGTCGGAACCCAAAGCCCCTGGCGGAGAGACTATTTTGAGAATGGGGCTCCAGAACTCATCCACGCCAATCTCGACCGAGCTAATGCCACCGGGAGTCTCGTCCTCCCATGTCCACCCGTCTGGTAGAGCAGAATCGTCAACGTCTAGCGTCCAAGATCCTGCCAGCCTCCCCGTAGATCTAATTCCAAATTCTGCATAACCCTCGCTACCGGGATCGATTCGCAGAGGTTCGGTCGGGATTTCGAATGACGCATTGTAAGTAGGGATAATAGAAAGTGTACGGACTTGGATATCGTTGTCATATCTCGTTTGGCTCAGGTTTTGATAAGGGTCCAGAACTAATTCGAACGTGTGTTCTCCCAAACCCCCGCTCCATTCTAAGCTAAAAGATGAGAATGAACCAGAACCGCTGGGCTCAACGGGAGTCATCGCCGAAATGCCAGTCCCCCCAATTTTCTCCCCGTTGGCGAACAGGGCCACATCTACAACTTCGTCAGTTTCTACCGTACCGGCATTCTCCAAGTATACTGTGACAGTGACATCCTCTCCTGGGTCCGGGGCACTGGGATTGAACTCGATACCCCTGCCATCGGTTAATGGCCTAACATCCGGCATTGCAGTCGAAACAACCATGCTTCCGAGAACTATGTCGAGAGTTGCATCCCCATCAACATCTGCCAGGGAAGGGGATGACCAAGTCCTGTGTTCGACCTCGACCTCGTCTGACCATTCTGAGTTAATCCCAGCAGATGATCCCGTAGAACCATCGAAGGCCCAAAGAGACCTCCCATAGGATACCAGTAGCTCGGGCTCGTCCTCGGAATTGATATCCATCCACGTCGGTGCAGCAACAGCAATCTCGTCATTTGGATTTCCACTACTCTGCTCCAGGTCCTGGGCCCATTCTTGATTTGGAGTGCTCCCCCCTACGTCATGGCATCCAGCAGCACCATGCCTGTCCGTTGTTGTCTGCCACCATGTATTCCAGCACACCCTATCGTGGGACCCATCACCATCGGAGTCAATCGCGGTTGGAGGGGCATCAGCGAAGCCATTAGAGGCTTCGAATTCCCATAATTGGGAACCATCGGAAATCTCTAGACCCCTAAATTCAGCTCCGTCTACGGCCGTTGAGCCATCAGCATCACTTGGAATTGTAATGATTATTTCTGGGTCTTCATCTGAATCTAGATTTGCGACAATAGGGCCAGGCAATCTGATGTGGGGGGAATTGGTGTCCCCATCCAGGTTGTTTAGTGAAAGTCCACCTTGCCATGCCGAACTACCAGTTTCCGAATCTATCTTCCAAACCCACATGGCGCCATTGTTCGCCTCAATAGTTGTCAGAATCACGTAACCAGTGTCATCATCGACCTGGGCGAAAGCCGGATCAGAGGGGTGGCTACCTTTGCTCAATGTGACCTCCCAGAGTGAATTGGGCGTCCCATCTACCTGAAGCGGCAAAGCGAAGACAACTGGGTCCTCGGAAACCTCGTCAATCGCAGCGATTACCAATTCGGCATCCCCGTCTAGATCAATGTCGGCAAGTAGGGGCTGAGTAGTAGGTTTGTGACCTCCAAGAATGCCACTTGTGTATGGTCCCTCGTCACTGCTAATCATCAGGGACTCGTCATTCCATGACCAAAGCAACTCTTCTGAATGCCCCGAGTAAGACCACCCAGTGACAGTGCACGAGAGTCTAGGAGACCAGGCATCGACATTCAATGAACCCCCTGCGTCATATGCGACTAGAATCTCTGGCTTGCCATCTTCATCGATATCCACAATCACAGGTGCAGCCTTTATTTTCTCGGTTTCTCCCAAATCAACCTGCCATGACAGCTCAGAGTCTTCTCCCTCAATTAGTCGAAGAATACTGTGCTCAGATCCCGAAACATCCTCTGTTTGGACTAATACCGTGAACAGGGAACTCTCGCCGCACCTCTGCGTCGCCCCCGGGCCAATCTCAATGGATTCAGATAAATCAGCAATAGGCGTAGCTAGAGAATCCGTCCCTATTGAGTATGAACCATATTCCCAATTAACAGATGGCTCAACTATTGACAAAAGTGACCCAGAGTCAGCAGGGTTTCCAACACCTGCTCCTCCGGAGGGGCCATGATCCGGAATTTCTGCAATCCTTGACGCGGTCCTGCCAGACTGAGGCCATGGTTGCCCCCCATCGACCCACACGTCTCCCTCCTCCCCTTGCGTGCCCATGATTGTACCAATGCCGTCACCAAATACTCCTGGCTCAGATGTATCCAGATTGGTGGATGCCAGTGGAGTTGCCAGCAATATTGCAATAACGACGATACAAATCGCTTTCCGCCGCGACGCACGCACTAACGTTGCTGGCACCATTAGAATTAGAGATGCAATCTAGAGTCCACTTGAACATTCGCACCAAACCCACATTCAGACCTTCGGTCTGTTGGTCAAACCTAGTAGCCGGGCAAATCTTGCAATCCGTTGCGCTTATACAGGAGGGGTCGGTCGCCGGGTCGAACGGACCTCTCCTCCAGAGGCATGGCCGATGAGGGACGGGAGGCGACTCCCACCTCCGTCCGGCTTCGGGAAGGGTCCGTATTGGAGGAAAAAGAATGTACACCCTTGAGACAAGAGAGTCAACTATCCGCATACCTGCAGAGTACATACGCAGAGGAAGAAGATTAGAGGACCACATAGATGAGTTAGCTCATGATGCATTTGAGTGTAGATTTGACGAAGATGAGAACTTCACACTATTGACTTTCGACCATGAGGCTGTCGGCCGAGGAAAAATAATCCACGGTGATGGTGCGATTTATCAGAATGTCAGATTCAAGGCCCTTGTTTTCTCAATGGACAATAATGAGGTTGTCGATGGAGCGGTTTCCGAGGTGTCGGAGTACGGTGCCTTCGTGAGGATTGGCCCCATGGAGGCTCTCCTCCACAAGTCCCAGATTCTTGATGAGCCAGTTCAGGTTAATGTGGGGGTCAAGAGGATAGAAGGTTCCCAGAGTGGCAGGAATTTGGAAGAGGGGTCATTCGTAAGATCAAGAATTGTATCCAAGTCAATCAACCATAATGATCCCCGTTCAAGTAAGATTGGATTAAACTGCAAGATGGATGGACTCGGATCTTTTGATTGGGTCGGAGGGGATGAATAAGATGGCCAAGCAACCATTCGCATGCGGGGAGTGCAATATGATACTCCCTGATCCTGAAAACAAGTCTGATCCACCTCAGTGTAATTACTGCCCGAGTGCACCAGTGACCACTGACTGGCAGGGATTCGTTGTGATAATG
>CAXEIX010000088.1:0-4331 GCA_963996605.1 uncultured Candidatus Poseidoniales archaeon
CCCAGAGGAGGTAGTAATTATCTGGCACTGTGGCTAACCCTGTGCCCCTCCACTTCCCTGCCACGTAGTAGGTGTTCATCCCATCGCCATCGTCATCCCCCATGTCACAGGCCTCGGACCAGATGGAGTCGAGGATAACTTCCAAATCCCAATCGGAGCAATCGGTGAGTTCGGGGGCCCCTTCTTGGTTCAGATTCCAGTCAACATGGGAATCCCACCATTCTCCGGAGTACTGATCGTCGACCCATGAGGCTTCGAAGAATGCGCTCCCCTCCCATGATTTGTTGCCGTATACCGTCCTGTCGGCGTCGTTCCAGTCTATGTCGCTTTCAGGGATGAAGACGCTGGATCCCGGATAAAAATCCGAGTCCCAGTCCGGGGTTCCGTACTTCCTCTCTTGCCCCATAGGATACCCATCACCGTCATTATCGACACTATCGCCATCGTTATCGATGGGTTCGAATGACTCCCTGACAGAGTCGACGTAGAATGTCAGGAGGAGCGCCATCAGTAGTGCGCCTACGCCGAGCACCACCCATGTCGAAACACGGTGCCTTAGTTGCCTCATGGTGAGTTCGATGATGGCTCCTGCCTTCCTGTCCATCCTTGTCCAGACGGTCTCAGAGAGGGACCTGCCCTTGCTGTCCATCAGTTGCCCTCCTTGATCAGGTAGCTTAGGAGCGAATCCAGGTTGTCATCTGGGTTCTCTATGCTGGTAATCTTCTGCTTTGAGTTGACGACTATCGAGGGGAGCAGCGAGTGTGCTGCTGAGAGATCGTTCGTCTGGATCTCCAGTTGCCCCTCCTTCGGGAACCTGACTCCGAAAACGGGATCCTGGGAGATGAATAGGTTAGCCAGGCTCCTGGGATCCTCGCACCTTATCAGGATCCTATGGGGGTGCTTGTCGAGGAGCCCCCGTATAGCATGCAAATTGCCTATGGCAAGTAAGCGTCCGTTGTGGAGGATGACGATCTGCTCAGTGATTCTCTCTATCTCCTCCAGGATGTGGCTGGAGACGAGTATCGTCTTCCCCTGCTCGCCCATCTCCCGGATCACGCTCATGATGCTGGTCCTAGCCAGGGGGTCGCAGCCGTGTAGAGGTTCATCCAGGATTATCAGGTCGGGGTCATGCACCAGTGCGTGCGCTATCTTCACTCTCTGCCTCATTCCTTTGCTGAACTTGCCGAGCTCCTTGTGCATGACGTCCGACAATCCCACGAATTCCAGGACGTGGGCGGATCTCTCGGTTGCCTCTTCCCTAGTCATGCCATGCAGCCTAGCGAGAGTGGATACGAAGTCCAGTGCTGTCATCCACTCGTAGAGCTTCTCGGACTCGCTGACATAGCCGACCCTCCGGTATGGGGAGGTATTGGCCCAGGGATCGACTCCGAAGAGCCTGACAGATCCCTGACTGGGCCTTATCCGCCCCATCATCAGCTTGAACAATGTCGACTTTCCAGCCCCATTTGGGCCGAGGACTCCGGTAACGCCCCCGTCAATGGCCAAGGAGAGGTCGTTGATTCCGATCACCTGACCGTACCACTTCGAGGCTTGGTCGATCAGGACAGCAGGTGGTTCTTGGTTCTCAATCGTCATTCCCTAGTCACCTCCAGAGAGGTCACACGGGAGATCAAGAGCCAGACTGAGGCCGAGTTCATGATGATCAGGGAGACGATCGAGATCGATACTGGGTGCTCGTAGTTGGAGGGGATGCCCAGTAGGAACTGGCCCATGTGGGCAAGGCAGTCGTATGGGCTGGTTGCATACATGAAGGTGGTATCAAACTGTAGCTCTATCAGTAGGGAGACCAGTTTCGTCCCGTAGATGATGCTGAGGAAGCCTATGGCGGCGAAGAATCGGCTCTGACTGATGCTTGAGAGTGCTAGTCCGATCGAGGTGTAGGTGATTACCAAGGCTATTCCTGCGAGCATCCCCCCTAGGAATATGGGGAGGGTGTCGGCCAGATACGCCCATCCCTCGGCTTTGAACACGATTGCGCTCGTATAGTATGCGAAGTAAGAGAAAACGATCACGAATCCCAGGATTACCGCGACGCTCAGATACTTCATGGAAGTGTAGTCCAGCCTGGATATCGGTCTTGAGAAGTAGATCGCGCTAGTGCCATGCTGCCTGTCGTCCGAGATCATCCCTCCTACGACTACGGCGGTTAGGAGGGGCCACATGCATAGATTACGGGGGAAGTATCCGAGGACCTGCCCCCACAGGTTGTATCTGTTGATGCCCCACATCTTCTCGAAGAAGCCTCCCTCGTCGCCGAGGAATGATGAAAGGAATAGCATGGGAATTGGGGTTAGGGAGGCGAGGAAGATGATCAGGATCAGGAGCCTGACCATGGGGTGGTACTGCCTATGCCCTTTGCCGGTGAATACCCCGTAGACATGGTGCCTGAATATGGCATAGTTCCTCATCCACCTAGGACCTAGTATTCCGTCCCATGGGCGGTACTTCTGCTCGAATATCTGACCGAGGGATGCTTCGGACTTCGCAACCACTGCAGTCGCTTCCTCGTCCCCGTCTCCCGAGCCGAATGCTGCTTCCATCCGAGTCACCCCTCCTTCGAGGCCAACTTGCTCTTCAGTCAATCAGTCACCTCCCGAGTGCTCGGACGTCATCAGGTCCTCGGTTCCCTTGATCTGTGCTCCCAGCTTATCCATAACCAAGAGGAAGATGTCTTCCAGGTCGGGCTCGTATTCCTTCATCTGTCGAACCTGGACACCAGCCGAGACTGCGGCCTGGAGGGCTTTGTCCACTGTTGAGTCGTCTTCTACCTTGATTCGGATAACCCTCCCGAGCCTCCTGTTCTCTAGGCCCATGGAGGACAGTTCCGACTCCATCTTGCTGGCACCCCCCCATATCACCATCTCGACCTCCTTGTCTACTTGCTCGACTAGGTCATCGATATTGCTCTGTACCACTATCCTGCCCTTGTGGATCATTACAATGCTGTCACATAGGTCCTCGACGTCATCCATTACGTGGCTGCTCATCAGAACGGACCTGTTGCCCTCCTTGACGGTCCTGTTTAGGGTCTGCAGCATGAATGACCTTGCCCTCTGGTCTAGGCCGTTCGTAGGCTCGTCGCAGATCAGGATATCGGGGTCGTGGACAAGAGCGCATGCAAGCTTGGTGGCCTGAAGCATCCCTGTGCTGAATGTCTCGATCTTCCGGTACCTCTGATCCTTGAGGCCCACGTACTCGAGGACTTCGTGTGCCCTCTGGGTGGCGTTCTTCGAGTTCATCCCCAGCAGTTCCCCGGCGTACCTAACTTGGTCCACAGCGAAGAGGTTCGGGTCGAGTGCGTTGTACTCGGGCATGTAGCCTATCTTCGACCTGATCTGTTCACCCTGGGTTCGGATATCGAGCCCTAGAACCGAACCCTCTCCGGAGGTTGTGGTGATTAGTCCCAATAGGCATTTGAAGAGGGTGGACTTTCCTGCTCCGTTTGGCCCTAGGATGCCTACTGCCCCCCTTTGAATCTCGAGGTTGACGTCATCGAGGGCCAAATGGGGGCCGTACATCTTCCTAAGGCCCTTGGCGGTGATGACCGGGGCTTGGGAGAATGCGTCTTCTTCGGCCATGATGGGTCACCGACTCCCTATGGGAGTCGTACTATGGTCGTGCCACAGTCACTTGAATGAATCCCCGGAGCGTGCCAGTCAGGAGTCCTGCTTCATCGCGCCTTCCCTGACCTTCACCGCGACTCCCTTCCTCAGGTATGACATCTCAAGATGCGTGGTAATTGGGGTCCCATGTGCGACCAGTGCACCGGTTGAGTCGACCACTATGCAAGGCTGTCCCGGAATCAGGTGCGAGTCGGCACCGGAGATGTAACCGTGCATGACGTTCCTTCCCTTCCCCACGAAAGGTACTGCATCGTCGATGATGCAGACCCTTGGGATTCCCGGGAAGTCGGAGTCCTCCTCGCTAGACCCGAAAACGGGGACGGGAGAGGTGTTCAGATCATTCGCGATCGAGGCCCCGTGTGTTGTCAGTGAGATTCCCCCGTCAGTTAGCCTTGGGGAAAGGATGTGTTTCCCTCCGGAGTTTACATTCACCAGGCGGTCAGTGCGCGACTTACGGCTTGTCATTCCGTCGGTCATCTTGCAACTTTCTGAGGGGTTTATCGCACAGAGAAGGGCTAATTTATCTACGACCGAGCATCGATCTAGCCAATCCCTGACCTCCGGTACATTGGCCTGTTCTTCCCCTCCCTCGATAGGTATCATCCGAATGAGCGGGACCTCAGAGAGTCCGTCCTCCTCGAGGGCTTCGAGGACCTCGTCGTCGTCGAAAACCGGTTCCCATATGCC
>CAXEIX010000089.1:0-4265 GCA_963996605.1 uncultured Candidatus Poseidoniales archaeon
CGACATAGACGGAGATGGCATAATAGATGACTTCGAAGAGCTAGGATGCACAGATGTTAATGCAAACAACTACAACTCATCTTCAACGGACAATGACGGCTCTTGTGACTACGACCAGGATGATGACGGAGTATACGATTGGGCGGAGTCAGGAGGGTGTGTAGATACTAATGCGACAAACTACGATGCTGGCGCCACCGAAAGCAACCAGACAATGTGCGAATATCCCTACATGCTTACTTTAGCTGACTTGGAGTCTTACTTAGAGAATCAAGGAGGACTCGAATCGATTGTTGATGGTCTGGGTGAAGTTACTTCATTCATCAGACTAATTGAAGTCACAGAAAGTACCGAAGAAGAAGGAATGGAAAGCGATAGCAATGCAAATACGACAGCTGCGGAGATAATCATGGGTCACGACCCTATCAACGAGATCGTCTACCAAAGCATGATCATGAGAATCGTTGGGGACATTTCCATAGAGCAAACTACAGTTCAGGGTCCAGATGGCATAAACTACCGCATTGGCAGTCCTGATTCCGGTTCTTGGTACTATGCTAGAGATGAGGTCTACCAATACCAGAATCCATTCCCGGCAGATGAGGATAACGAGGGGGACCAAGGCGGCGGCACATCAGAAGATGACGAGGGCGAGTCCCTCTGCGATGAGTTCACAGAAGGATCTAACTCCTTCAATTGGGCGGATAATTGGACAATAACAACCGATAATGGAATTAACATGGCCGAGGGAAGAAATGCGGCGCATGGATTGGACGCCAAACTCGAATTTATTGGCAATCCACCTCTTCTTACTCATTTCGAAGTTTCGAAGTTTAATGGGATGGCTAGGTGCTCCATAGAAATCCTGGATCCATCGATTTTTGAGATGACAATTGACACTGAGCTCCCAAGAACATCGATGTCTATGAAGTTAGAGAACGAGATTGAGGAGGATTCGGGCAGCTCCAAGACCTGGTCCGCCGAGCTAAGCGACGAGCATTTCGAGGAAGTTAGCCTGAATGAGATCGTCATGCGAGTCTATGCAGGTGAGGGGGATTCTGAAGAGGGGGGTAGTGGGGGCTCACTAGTCACGGAAATGTTACTGAACGAGCAAACATCTACTTTCACCGACCAGTGCTACCAATGGTCGCTGTCATGGTCCGACAACGACAACGACGGTTATACCTCGGCAGGTGACTCATACACCATCTCAAGGACTGAGAAGGTCATAGATCCCTGTGATGAAGATGACGAGTACAGGAGTAAGGACTTCCAGATCATGTTCTACGACTTATGGGCGGACATGCCAACTGGAGGAGTATTCACCCCGGGATTCGGTCTCGTCGCGACAATCTCGGCTATTCTGTTTTCATCAATGTTCATGGACAGGAGACCCGAGTGACTACCTCACCCTAGAACCAGATAGGATGTCGCCCTCGGTAGTAAGAACCCGGACTCCCCCTTCACCATCGTCTGCAGCCAGGATCATACCCTCGGACATCACCCCTCTCAGCTTCCTAGGTTCAAGATTTGCTACGAAAACAACGTTCAGGCCCTCCAACTCGGATGGCTCGTAATGCCCCTTCAGACCAGCACAAACTGTTCTAGTTGAGTCTGATCCTTCGTCGATAGTTATCACGAAAAGCTTGTCTGCATTGGGGTGGTCCTCCACAGATACAATCCTCCCCGTCCTCATCTCGACCTTCATGAAATCTTCGAAGTCGATGTAATCCCCTCCGTTCTCGGGACTGGGGGATGAGTCATTGTCCTTACTGTCCGACAATGACTCCTCGCTCTCAAGGATCTCTTCCAGGTCTAATCGTGTGAATAGTGGATTAGGTGCTTCTGGGTTCCATGATAGTGGCTCTGTTCCGTTCATTGATTCCTCCAGTAGAATGGCGTCTATGTTGGATTCGTTGCCGAGCATTGACCATAGCCTCTCCGAGGAGAAAGGTATGAACGGCCTCATACAGACTGCTAGACAACTGCAAATCCTCCATGATAGCGTCAATGAGGAGAGTGATTTACGACTTTCTGGCGATTCTTCACCTTTGAGGTACTTCCATGGAGCTGCATCCTGGAGTATCGAGTTGCCAATTTGTGCGATTCCCATTATGCTTCTCAGTGCCTCTTTGAAACGCTGCCTCTCCATGGAGTCAATCGCACTGGAGACTTTCTCGTTGACTAATGCTATCGTTTCCCGGTGTGACTCATGATCGTCGTATCTAGCAAGTGGGTTTCCACCATCGCTCTGAAGACGATGTGCTAGGGTCATCACCCTATGCACGAAATTTCCATATGTTCCGATAAGCTCGTTATTCACTCTGTCAACATACTCGTCCCACCTGAAATCTGTGTCATGTGTCTCTGGCATGTTGATGGATAGGTAGTACCGGAGTGCATCGGGATCATACCTCTCCAGGTATGAAGGGAGCCAAACGCCATGCCTGCGACTCTTGCTGAATTGGCCACCCTGTAGCATCAGGTACTCGTTCGATGAGACGTTGTCCTCCAGGACCATCCCCCCCGGTACTGGGACATGTGATACCTCACTGGAATCCTTGGCGTTAAGTCCCATCAGTATTGCAGGCCAGATAATTGTGTGGAAGGGGATGTTGTCTTTACCCATGAAGTAGATATGGCGTGGACTCTCTCCCTCTTCCGGAACCAGCCACCAATTCTTCCAAGCGTCGATTCCGTCTGTATGACCTGATGGTGCTGCGTATCTCTCTGCCCAAATTCGAGCACACGTGTAGTATCCCTGTACGGCTTCGAACCAGACATAGATTCGCTTGGTCCCCCACTCTTCCCCCTCTAGTGGGATCTCTATCCCCCACTCAATATCCCTTGTTACGGCCCTGGGGCGTAGACCCATATCAAGCCAGTTCTTAGACATGGAGCGGACGTTCGGCTTCCATACCGCTTTCCTCTCAGAGGAATGTGCCTCCAATGAATTCTGGAAATCATTTAGTCTAAGGAAAAAATGCTCTGTGTCCCTGACTTCAATCTCAGACTCAACATCTAACTTGGAGCGCGGGTCAATGAGTTCGTGTGCCTCGTAAGTGGCACCGCAGGAGTCACATTGATCGCCTCTGGCACCATCTTCCGAGCACACAGGGCACTTCCCCTCTACGTATCTGTCTGGTAGGAACCTCACCCTTCCTTCCTTGTTTACAGAGCAATATTGCTGCATAGACTTGCGCTCCAGGAACCCCGAGTCCAGTAACTGGGTGAACACCTCTTGGACGATTTCCTTGTGCATTGGGTCAGTGGTTCGGTTGTACAAAGCACCTCCGAATTCAATCCCCCTAGGATCCACTGGATTGACCCATGAGCACCCTAGGTCAGCGAGTGCTTGGGTGTTCACCTCGTGGTACTTGTCCACCACCTCTTGCGGGCTGATTCCCATCTCCTCGGCTGATAGCGTGATTGGGGTTCCATGCTCATCCGAACCACTGCACATCAGAACCCTCCTGCCTCGTGCACGCTCGTACCTGTATTGGATGTCGGCAGGGAGGCAGTTACCTGCCACGTGACCAAGGTGAAGGGGGCCATTTGCGTATGGCCACGCCATGAATATAGTGACGTACTCCATGCCTTAGCCCGAAGGTCGGTCAAGTTAGATATTTATGTCATGTTCGCCCGGGGGGGTTTGGAGCCAAACGCTGTGGAAAGCCCAACCATACCTTTCTCAAGAGTCAAAAACACTCCTAGAGGCATCATAATTGGCTGATTACACTATGATGATCGCTTACGCCGTACTGGCGTTGGGTGCGTCCTTTCTGTGCAGTATTCTTGAGGCGGTACTGCTCTCCACCTCCCATGGTCACATTGTGGCTCTGAAAGACACACATGCGAAGGTCAGTGCCACGTGGTCAAAATGGAAGGATGATCCAGAGGGCCCCCTAACTGCCATTTTGACCCTGAATACAATTGCTCACACCGTAGGAGCACTCGGAGTGGGTTCGGAGGTCGAGAATAACTTCGAAGGTGAATACGTAATTGCTGGATCTGCTGCAATTCTAACCATTGCAATACTGCTTTTGAGCGAGATACTCCCTAAAACGATAGGTGCACTGTACTGGAGAAAGATGACTGTTTCTTCCTACCACGTTCTTGGCTGGCTCATGTGGGTCCTCTGGCCGATAGTGGTAACCATTGAGTTAATGCGTGCGCCATTCCCTCAGGTTGAAACGGAAACCGTGACTCGAAATGAATTGTCTGTTCTTGCAGATATCGCCGAGGAATCTGATGTTATCGAAGAG
>CAXEIX010000090.1:0-4251 GCA_963996605.1 uncultured Candidatus Poseidoniales archaeon
TGTTCCCCCGTTCACCGTGAATGGGATTAGTGGCATGCCGTATGGCGCCGGACCACCCGTCTTTTTTACTCCTATGAAATCGAACTCTTGTCCATTTGACCGATTTCTCGCTGTGTTCTTTTCTATCACCGTGTGGTCGTACCTGCTAGAATGGCATATGCAGAATGATTTGTTCCCACTTGAATCCGTTCCCCCCGGCAACCAACTGTCAGCCGTGAAGTCATTGTTGACTAGTTGCCAACCCGGGATGCAACAGAGGTGGGGGCACCTTGCGAAAACGATAATCATGTTATCGTGGATATCGAGGGCCGCATACTCTTCCAGTTCCTCGATCTCGAAACCAGATCCGACATAAGCCCCTCCTGCTGTGTATCCATCCATCAACTGGAACCTTGGGGTGTTTGCTTCCAAAGGTTTGTTTTTGTTCTCTTCGTGAGGGACATAGGTTGCGATGATTGGTAACCCAGACCAAAGTCCGGCAGCCCCTACCATTCCAGTTGTAGAATTGGCAGACTCATCTATGAATGCTTGCATTGTCATGGGCTGTTTGTCCATGTTGCCGTACCAAACATCGGAACCTTTCGGGACGTAGAATTTTATCGATGAGTCTGAAGTTCCTCCTTCGGCCTGGCCCATTAGGAACGAGGCAAAGCCTACGCTGCCCAATGATGCCGTTGTGATCAGTCCAGCCGCCGTGTTGAAAGACAACCTCATGAATTCCCTTCTGTCAATGACGCCACCCTTCTCATGGGAACTATCGCTTTCCGACTCAATCGCGCGCAATTTGAATTTCCTCGCCATAATCAGACCTCATATTTCTTCCAAGAATTAGTATCATGGCTAGTAATGTACTTGTTCCTTCTGTGTTTCACAATTACAACATCTGGTAGTACGTACTTCAGGTATACTATGCCCATGATAATTAGGGTGAGTAGTGTCATCGCTAGATTGAATGAAAGCAACTGCTGATCCCAGTGATTGAACAAACCATAAGCCAGAGCGCCAGCCCAGTAGAGAGTCCAGAGTATCCCCCAGAGCCCTACTAGTATGATTAGCCATGAGTCTCCGGATGGGGCGAGGCTAGCACGGACTATGGTGCCAGGTGCAACCTCGTTGAAGACTCCGTGATCAACGGCTGCAGCGAACGACTCTTCTGTCAGCGAGGCTTCTTCAAGAGCCACTCTGGCATCTTCGACGCTAACTTCGCCAGACTTAACTTGCCGAAGCAGCTTCATGACTGTGTCGTCTTTCATAGTTGATCGCCTCTCCTTAGATGCTTTATCCTTAGCCTCAATAGATTGCTCCTTCCCTCGTAATGTCTGGAGAAACCATATCTGAGGAAAAGCCCACAGAATAGGATTACAATGATCACTGCAGCGAATCCAAGAAGACCCAGCCAGTGAGCCAAGAGCTTAGCTCCCATGTGATGGAGGTCCGCGTGGTCCTCCACGGGGGCAGGGGGGGTGATGTCCCCATTGCCCGAGAAAACAGTCCTCGTTCTTCCGTTGTCTTCGCCCTCATCAAAACTGGTGGTAAGACGATTCCACCTGTCCAGGCTGGAGGGTGCCATGTCTCCATTAACAGAATTGCCTGCAATGGTGAAGTCAACGGTTCCTGAACCCTCTGCCGGGCTAACCCACCTAAACATCCATGATCTATCGGAGGTCCTTGAACCCGCATCTGTATGAGTTAATGTGGTGGGGTCATCTTCCCAGTTCTGGACTAGGCTTTCGAAACCCTCTGAAGGCTCCAGAGAACCAATGCTTACTCTCATTGAGAAGCCCGCTGTGTAGGATTCCAGATCAGCCTCAGGTCCACCGATTAGTTGTAATTTCATCTCATAGGCGGTTTCGGGGGAGTAGTGGAAAGGCACACCATCAAGAATTACAGTAACAGAATTGTCCGGCTCTTCGGCATGGCACGTGCATCCAGCAAGCGCAACATCACCTTGTCCGTTGGCGTTGCCACCCACTCCTGTGTGCAAAGCCTCTCCAGATCCAGCGACAAAAACCGTGACCAGAATGAGGACCAGTGTTTTTTGCCGAGACGCCATCTTTCGTTCACCTAGCATATGCTAATACTTCGTCGAAAAAAAACGGGGATATTAACGTTCCACCACGGCCCCTACGGGGCCGGACACAATAGTCACGAGAAAAGAACCAAACACTCCCGTCCGTGACCGACACCATGGGTGCCCCGAGATGGAAGAACATCTACGAACTCAGCCCCAAACAAATAGAGAAATTGGAGCAAGCAGAGGACAAGATGGAATCGATGGAGATAAATGAATCCGAGAGCATTCTATTGAGGTTACTGGAAGGCGATGGCAATTGCATCCCCGTCCTGAATATCCTTGGCCATCTTTATGGCCGATACCTATCTGATTTTGAATCATCAATTCAGTATTACGACAGAGTCCTCGATCTCGAGCCAGATAACGCATGGGCAAGAGACGAAAGGAGGAGATACAGGCGTTATCTCTCATATGACTAGAACAGGATAATCTAGTCAGTCGCATGCGGGGCCATATGGACCGTGGCTCTATTTTGATTGTTGGAGTCGGGGGGATAGGTTGTCAGTGGTCCGGAGGTGCTCACGACAAATGCCAACAGCTTGCGGACCTGCTAATGGTAGATGCCGACGAGTCATCCTTCACCTCCCATCATGAGGCCCACTGTTTGCATTTGGACGCTAATGGTAGTGCTAGAGGGACGGCCGCACTCCCGAACCTGGCCGCTCATCGACTGAACGAGGGAATCACAAATATCTCCGAGTTATTGGTGAAGTCAGAACTCGTTGTCCTTCTAACGGCATTGGGTGGCGGCACAGGTTCGGGCGCAACCGCAGAGATTGCCGCTAAATCCCGAGATTCTGGTAGCTTGGTGATCAGCATCGTAGGAATTCCATTTGCAGAGCAACCCCTCAGGTGCGCAATAGCGGAGAAAGCACTACCGCCTATTGAGAGGAATTCCGATTTATGCATCCGAGTAAGCCTGGAGAGGCTTGCCTGGCAGGCCAGACATCGTGACTCGGATTGGAAGCTTGGCTCAGAGTGGATCGGCGAGTTGATCGAGGGACTCGTCACAACTCTAGCAAGAGTCGGCAAGATGAACCTGGATCTGATGGACCTCAGAACAGTCGTAGGTAGGCCCGGAAATGCGACTCTGATAGTAGGAAACGGAACCACAGATGACCCTGACGGGGTTGTCAGAATGGCCAGAGACTCCCCTCTGTCCGAGATTTCGGTCGACGGCGCCAAGGGCTGTCTGATCCAGGTCGAGGGAGGCCCTGACATGACTCTTGGACACCTCAATACTGTCTCGGAGGCATTCGTTTCGACCCTGGATGATGATTGCCAGGTTATTCTTGGAGCCAGAGCCAGTGAAGATATGGCCGGAAGGCTGAGGCTGGTAGCTGTAGTTAGTGGCCTCTAGTCCAATAGTTCGACTATATCCTCGTCATCAGAATTATTTTCCTTTTCTATACCATTCTCTGGATTGTAAATCTTTGATATTTCCTCAAATTTCTCTTTACTACTCGTCTCAATTTTTTTCACAATTCCAACGAGTCCGATGGAAAGTGGTAGCATCACAATGATTGAGAATGCGGTAATTAGGTGTCCTAATGCTGTAATTGAAACCATGTCTAGGTAACCGCCGCTGATCGAAGATAAAGAAGCCACACTGCCCCCATAAGTATAACCAAATGCTACACCCCAGAAAATTGCTGATTGCCCCTGAAAAACCCTCCAACCCTTTTTCTTTCCTCGATTCGAGATAGACCAAACTGCCAGAATGATTGTTATGGCCATCAAAAAACCCTCTTCAACAAGTATTGCATTCTCATTTGGATTTTGGATAAAGGGATTTCTTCTCCAAGCGCTAAATAAATGCCAACAGCAAGTAGCTATGATGAACATCATGAACCTATCCACTGCCCTGCCATCAATCGATTCAGACCTTCTCTTTTCACCGGTTATTTTGTCTGCCAAAATTACAATAAAACCCAAGCAGATGATGAATACAACTTGAAGAAACCAGTTCAGATTAACGTATGTGATTTCTTGTGCATTCTGACCAGAAGTATAGTAGTACCACCAAACTAGAGGGCTAAATATTAGAATAATAATCACAGTTCTAGATAAGGTTGCTAATCTACCTGTCTTGCTCTCTCTAGATTTTAACTTTCTACCATTGGAGTAGTTTATCCCTCCCGCGGTGATAGAAATTGCTTGCCCAATAGACATTAGAA
>CAXEIX010000091.1:0-4250 GCA_963996605.1 uncultured Candidatus Poseidoniales archaeon
CGGCGGCGAGGATCGCGGGGAGGCGGAGCAGTCCCCCGCCCCCGACGGCGCTGTCGACGAACCCGGCGAAGACCCCGACGAGCATCAGGAGCACGAACACCTCGTTGTCCACGGGGCCTTCCAAGGCATTCGGACTATCACTATTGAGTAGACGAGACGCTGGGTCGCCGAGTTATCCCGGATCGCCTCAACTGGTCGGCCTGACCGTGATTCCGGCCTCTTCCATCATCGCCACCGACATCGCGAAGTCCTTCTCCCAGCGGTCGGGGATCTCGATGTCAGCGGGGTAGACGACCTCCACTATCCCGGCCTGGATCAGGGAGCGGGAGCAACCGGTGCAGGGGGGCCAAGTCACATACGCCACGCAGCCCTTGAGGGAGACACCTATCCTCGCTGCGTGCATTATCGCGTTCTCCTCCGCGTGGCAAATCAGCGGGTACTTCTGCTCCCTGTCCTCGAGCCTCTCCAGGTTGTCGGCTATCCCCCTGGGGAACCCGTTGAAGCCGGTGGACCTGATCTCCCTGTCCTCGCCGATGATCACGCATCCGACCTTGGTGGATGGGTCCTTGCTCCAGCCCGAGATGTGCCTCGCCAGTTCGATGAAACGCGCATCCCACTTATCGCTCACGCGCGCTGTGCCGGGCGGTTGGGTAATCATCCTTCGGTTTCGTCCCGAGGGGGGTGCGCCAAGAGCGAGTCCCAGAGGTCGGCCCCCTCCCTCGATGAGTGCTCCTCGATGATCCTCCCGACGAGGTATACGCTTCCTGAGACGAAAACCGGGCATCCCCGATCACGGGCGATCTCTGAGGCGACGTCCATCGCATCGATTGGCTCCGGGATCATCATCGGATCCTCCCCCGAGGCATCGGAGATGGCATCGGCCAGGTCGACTATCGGCACGCTTGGCCTCCTCCCGCCGTTGACCTCCGTCACTATCGTCCGCACGCGTCCGTCGTCATCCGAGAACAGCGAGGCCGACTCAGCGAGGTCCTCCTTCTGCGTCATCCCCAGCAGGAGAACGTGCTCGGTTCCCGCTATCCGGCCTAGGTCGTGGGAGATGCTCTCCGGGTTGTGGGCTGCGCTGAGGTGGAAGGTCGTCCCGGACCATGACATGGGCGAGGGGATCCTGCCGTGCCACGTGACGTCGACGTCCATCCCCTCCCAGCCTATCCTGCTGCCTATCTCGAGGGCCATCTGGCTCGCGACCTCTTGCGCGTCGTGGCTCTCGGGGTGCAGCCATGTCGCGTCTTCACCGGCTGTCCCCTCGATGGCCTGCCTGACTCCCTCGTCCTCGTGGTGGAGGCATATCAAGGGGACACCGGGCCTGTGAATGCCGGCCTTCTCGGTGGCTATCTTCGAGAGCGAGTCCCCCAGGACCTCCGCGTGATCCATCGATATTGTAGTGATGGCACAGATGTCCGCATCCACCAGCCTCGTGGAGTCAAGCCTGCCGCCCAGTCCGGTCTCGATGACCGCCCTGTCGATGCCTGCCCTGGAGAAGGCCAGCATGGATGCGAGGAAGGTGACCTCGAAGTAGGTCGGTTGTATCGCTGGCTCGATTGAGCAGGCGTCCCTAACCTCCTCGAGGAGCTGGTCGAACGCCCCCTCCGATACCGGTCGGCCGTCTATCCTGGCCCTCTCCTCCACCCTGACCAGGTGCGGCGATGTGTAGAGACCGACCAGGTCCCCGTTCCTGGAGCCGAGTGCGGAAAGTTGCGCGCATAGTGACCCCTTGCCATTGGTCCCAGCCACATGCACGCTGGGGAAGTCCGCATGGGGGTTGCCGAGCCGATCAAGCATCTCAGAGCAGGTGTCCAGTCCCAGCCTGACGCCGGCACCGATTCTCCCGGCCAGCCATCCCCTGATGTCGCCCCCCTCAGTCGTGTGCATGGCTGGGTCAAGGTGAAATGTGCCTTGAAGGTCGTGGAGGCATGGCGGATTCGGAGTTCGGCGAAGTGATGGCCGCTATTCGCGACCAATGGGCCTCCATGGCCGGCATGGCTGGGATGTTCACGTTCTCCATACTGCTGGGGGTTTTCATCCAGCCATTCTACAACTTCGAGATCTACAGGGCTTTCGGGGAGGAGGGGACGACCGAGGCTGGGAACATCCTGTTCGAATTGGTGATGATCTTCCTGTTCACGATCGCAGTGATCTGGCTTGCCAGGAGGGGACGCCAGGCTTTCATCAAGGGGATCGTGTTCTTCGCCCTCGGATACAGCCTCCTGATGGCCCTCCAACCGATCCTCTCCATCGTGTTCTGGCTGTTGGGATTGCAGAACGGGGATGTTGCGGTGGTGATCCTGCTAGGCGTGACTGTGGGGATGATGTACACCCTACACCGTTTCCCGGAGTGGTATGTGGTGAACATGGTCGGGCTGCTGGTCGGCTCGGGAGTGATCGTGATGCTTGGGATCGCCTTCGTGCCGGTTCTGATCATCCTGTTCATGGTGCTCGCGGCGATTTACGACCATTGGGCTGTTAATGGCAGCAAGCACATGCTGGAGCTGGCTGACACCATGATCGATCTGAAGCTCCCGGTGCTTCTCGTCGCACCGAAGAGCACCGACTACACGTTCCTTGGGCAGAAGGGAGACGTGATGGAGAAGTCGCATGACGAGCCCGCGGTACCCGTCGAGAGCCCGATGCCTCCGAAGAAGGCCAAGAGCAGGGATGCTCTTTTCATGGGCCTGGGCGATGTCATCTTCCCGGGTATGCTGGTCATCTCCTCGATCACATTCCTCCCTGAGGTCGGCCCGGTGGTCTTCGACTTCTGGGGAGGGGATTCCATCCCCATCCATCTCGGCCCCATGCTCGTCGGGATGGGGACCCTCGTCGGGGGATTGGTCGGGTATGCCGCCCTGATGACCCAGGTCGCGAGGGGGAAGGCGCAAGCCGGACTGCCGCTCCTGAACGGCGGCAGCATACTCGGTTACCTGATCTCGGGAACCATTGCCATAGGATTCGACAAGCTCTGGCAGGACATCACGTTCCTCTGATCCGCTAACAATGATTTGAAGGGCGGAGGCCGGGCCAAAAGGCCGATTACGATGCTCGACATGACGATGTTCAGGGAGAACTCGGACGTCATCAGGGCCGATCACGACAGGAGGGGGATACCCCACGGCCCCATCGACGAGGTCATCAGGCTCGACGAGGAGTGGAGGGAGTCACAGTACGAGGTGGACCAGCTCCGCAGGAAGAGGAACGAGGCTGCGAGGGGCATTGCCGATGCCAAGAAGTCGGGCGATGAGGCGGCTGCCAAGTCCATCATGGACGAGGTGGCGGACATCGGCGCCCAGATAGATTCCCTTACCGCTCGCTCCGAGGAGTGCCTGGAGCAGAGGGACGCGCTGAGGATGAGCATCCCGAACATCCTGCACGAGGAGGTCCCGGTCGGCGAGGACGACCAGAAGAACACACTCCACAGCCTTCACGGCGAGAAGCGCGACCTCGGCTTCGAGCCCCGCACCCACAACGACCTCATCGAGATGAACGGGTGGGTCGACCAAGCGAGGGGGGCGAAGGTCACCGGGAGCCGGTTCTCCTTCATGCAGGGCGATCTGGCTCGCCTGGACATGGCCCTGCAGCAGTACGGCGCCGACTTCCTGATGGGGCGTGGATACACGCTGGTCCAACCGCCCCTGATGATGAACAGGGAGGCCTACGAGGGAGTGACCGACCTGAGCGACTTCGAGACGGTGATGTACGGGATCGAGCCGGACAAGTACTACCTGATCGCGACTAGCGAGCACCCGCTGACCGCGATGAGGATGGACGAGGTCATCGAGCCCTCCGAGCTGCCGATCAAGATGGTCGGGGTCTCCCCCTGCTTCAGGAGGGAGGTGGGTGCCCACGGCCTCTCCGACAGGGGCATCTGGAGGGTCCACCAGTTCACCAAGGTGGAGCAGATCGTCATCTGCGACCCGGATGAGTCCTGGGAGCACCACGAGGACCTGCTGCAGAACGCCGTCGACCTCTGGGACAGCCTGGGGCTGCACTACAGGGTGGTCAACATCTGCACCGGCGACATGGGGACGGTGGCAGCGAGGAAGTACGACCTGGAGGCTTGGCTACCCGGGGCGGACGCGTACAAGGAGGTGGTCTCATGCTCCAACTGCACGGACTACCAGGCGAACCGCCTCAGGATGCGCTACAGGACCTCCGAGGGCAACTCGGCGGTCCATACCCTGAATTCCACGGCCATCGCGACGAGCAGGACCCTGGTCGCCATCATGGAGCAGTGCCAA
>CAXEIX010000092.1:0-4243 GCA_963996605.1 uncultured Candidatus Poseidoniales archaeon
CTCGCCTAGAATCCATGCTTAGGCATTTCTCCAAGATCCATAGAGGAGAATCAAGACAGATAGAGTGGATTACCAGTTCGGGCAGGATGGGTACTGAGTGGATTCCAGTCGATCTCGAGATCGGGACAACTTCCGAGGTTCATCAATCTCCAGGGAAGACCTCAGCATCCGATACCCAAGATGCGGTCGCAAGGTTACTTGAGGCTGGGATTGACTTGCTAGTATACTCTGGCGGAGATGGAACAACAAGGGACATCGTCGCATCACTATCAGGTTCAGAAACGCCCGAACTACCGGTGATAGGAGTTCCTTCTGGGGTGAAGATGCACTCCGGCTGCTTCGCCAGTTCTCCGAAGGCAGCTGCCGAGGTCCTCTCAGCTTGGATCCATGGGGACCTACTAGTTTCTTCCACCGAAGTCCTTGATTTGGACGAGGACCTCTATAGAAAGGGGAAATGGGTAGTGAGGCTCTATGCCGAGGCATTTTCCCCAAATTCTCCGAGGTGGATGCAGGGCTCCAAAGAGCTGATTCAGACAGAATCCGAGGATGAAATAATCATCGGACTTTCAGATCATATCGGAGAATCCATAGTGGAAGATGGACGCCTAGTGATATGGGGTTCGGGGGGAACTCTCAGAGAGATAGGCGGAAATATTGGCTTCGAATTGACGACACTTGGAATCGATGCGACAATCGGTTCAGAGCAGGTTGGGACGGATCTAGCCGAATCTGGCCTCATCGAGATTCTTGATTCCCATGAGGGGCCAGTCACTCTCCTGCTCTCTCCTATGGGTGGCCAAGGATTCCTGATCGGCAGGGGGAATCTGCAACTATCTCCAGCAGTCCTCAGTTCGATCGGGATTGACAATATCCTCGGGGTGGTGACTCCCGCAAAACTCCTCACGGTCAGATCGCTGAGGATTGAGACAGGAGACGACTCCCTGGACCAAGAATTCGCTGCCAAGAGGTATATGAAGGTGCTACAGGGGTATAGGACGACCAGGATACTTCCAGTTTCAGTCGATTAGACTTCCATTCCCGAAGCCGCCATCAGGAGTCCCAGGAACGGGGGGCTCGGCCTATCCGGTCTGGACTTGAACTCAGGATGGTACTGCGTGCCGACGAAATATGGGTGACCTTCTAGCTCCATGATCTCGCACCTCTCACCGGTCTCGTCCTTGCCCACAAATACAAGCCCCGACTCCTCTATTTCCTTTATGAGCTCAGGATTCACCTCATACCTGTGCCTGTGCCTCTCATCAACATGGTCAGCTCCTCCGTAAAGCCGCTTTATTTTGCAGTCATCCACAAGGAATGGGGTCGGCTTCGTCCCCAGCCTCATCGTGCCTCCCATATGCGTCTTTGATATCTCAGGCATGAAGACAACAGCCGCGTGAGGGGGATCTTCATCGAATTCTGTTGAATTCGCACCTTCGAGACCTAATACGTTCCTGCAGAACTCTATTGTCGCAACTTGCAATCCTAGGCAAACACCCAGATATGGGACGCTATTCTTCCTGGCATACTCTGCTGCCTTTATCTTCCCCTCGATGCCCCTGATTCCGAACCCCCCAGGTACCAGGATGCCATCCGCTGCCTTGAGAAGGCTCCAAGCCTGTTCATATGACTCTAGATCTGTCTTCTTAGCGTCTTCGTCTAGAACCGAAGACTCGATCCAATCGATGACAAGCTTCCTGTCGACCTTGAAAGATGCATGCTGAAGTGCTTTGATAATGCTGAGGTATGAGTCCGAAAGATCAGTGTACTTGCCCGCAACTGCTATGTGAACTTCTTCCGCATCCTCCAAGGAGTCGACGTGATCAGCCAAATCCTTCCAGTCTTCTAGCAACTTCCTCTTTGACGAGAGTTTGAAGCCAAATCTCTCTGAGAGCATCTCTGTGACGCCCTGAGACTCCATCATAATCGGGACTTGGTAGATATTAGAAACATCGTGAGCCGATATCACTGCCTCAGGAGGCACGTGGCAGAATGCAGAGATCTTCTGCCGTGTTTCGTCTATCAACGGGCTCTTCGATCTGCAAACCAGCATATGGGGATTTATCCCAAGGCCTCTGAGGTCCTTCACCGTGTGCTGCGTCGGTTTGGTCTTCTGCTCTCCGACTGGGCCCATTACCGGAATTAGGCTAACGTGGACGAAGCAGACGTTCTCTTGCCCGACTCTGAATTGGAACTGCCTTAAAGCTTCGACGAAAGGAGCGCTTTCGATGTCCCCCACAGTGCCTCCCAACTCAATCACACAGGCATCCGGCTCCTTCCCGTTGCCATCGCTGGGGGTATGGGCAACCCTCTCAATCCAGTCCTGGATCTCATTTGTGATATGGGGGATGACCTGGACAGTCTTGCCCAGGTAGTCCCCCCTCCTCTCCTTCTCAATCACGCTTTCATACACCTTTCCTGTGGTGATGTTGTTCTCTTTCGTCAGACACACGTCGAGGAACCTCTCGTAGTTTCCGAGGTCTAGATCAACTTCCCCGCCATCATCCAGTACGAAGACCTCGCCATGTTCGAATGGCGACATAGTACCTGCATCCGTATTAAGATAGGGATCAATCTTGACTGCAGTTACTCTCAGTCCTGCACTTTTGAGTAAAACACCTATGCTACTTGCAGTCACTCCTTTCCCCAATCCGGAGAGCACTCCACCCATCACTATGACATACTTCATCTCATCAACGGGGTCGGAATCAGTCACCCATCCCCTATCAACATTGGCCACAAAAAACCTGTTTGCCTTTTCTTTAATTTCAAGTAGCGTCAGATTTACCGTCGCACATGCCGGGCACATCGGGAGACAATGTGCTAGTCACCGGGGCCTTGGGTCAGATAGGTACTGACTTGGTTCAGGCTCTGCGAGAAAGACACGGAAGTGAGTCTGTAATCGCCTCTGACATCAGGGATGCAGAAGGGCACCCATCAGTAGAAGAAGGGCCATTCGTCACTCTAGATGTCCTTGACACCGATGAGATTTCAAGAATCTGCCAGAACCAGGGAGTCGGTACGATTTACCATCTCGCTGCGCTTCTCTCTGCAGTCGGAGAGCGTGACCCAGATTTGTGTCGTAGGATTAATGTGGGCGGGACAATTTCCGTCTTGGAGGCTGCCAAGGAATGCAACCTGAGAGTCTACTCGCCATCATCGATAGCTGTTTTCGGACCAGATTCTCCTAGGCATGCCACTCAGGTTTCTCCACTCAACCCCACAACGGTTTACGGCGAGACCAAGGTCACCGGAGAGGCCCTGGCTCGGGAATACCTTCAACGATTCAATGTCGACACGCGTGGTATAAGATATCCCGGCTTGATTTCCTACAGGGCTCCCGCTGGAGGGGGGACCACTGACTATGCCGTGGAAATTTTCCATGCCGCTCTGAATGAAGGCCACTACCAATGTTTTGTTCGCCCTGATACCCGGCTTCCGATGCTATATATGGACGATGCAATCAATGCCACACTATCTCTGATGGACTCCGATGAAGGCGATCTTGGAGATTCCCGATCAGGATACAACATCCCTTGCCTGTCTTTCTCAGCCGGGGAACTAGTGGATGCAATTTCTGAGAGGGTCGAGGGTTTCACTTGCGATTTCGTTCCTGACGTCAGGCAGGAATACGCCGACTCATGGCCAGACTCGATAGACGGCTCTATTGCAGAGGAGGAGTGGGGTTGGACCCCGGAGTTCGACCTCATATCCTTGGTTGATGAGATGCTAAGTGGAATCTCTAGCCGCTAGATCTCTTCTTCGCCTTCCCAATCTGGGGTGCTCGGGTCAGTTCGGGCCCAGAGTACATCATCGATCCTAAGAACGCCGATTGCGGCTTCGGTCGCACCAGAAAGAGCGTGCTTCACTACGAATTCAGTATCCAGTATCCCCATCTCCCCCATATCGCAGTTCTTGCCGCTCTGGAGGTCGAAACCAATCCAAGCACCGGACTCCCTCTGATCAGCCGATAGTGAGAGGATAACCTCCACAGGGTCTCTACCGGCATTTTCTGCAAGGATCCTTGGAATCGACTCAAGCGCTGAAGCATACGCCTCAATAGCAAGTTGCTCTCTACCCGGCTGCGTCTGTGAGAATGACCTCAGGTGCCTTGCAAGATGGGACTGAATTGCACCTCCGCCAGGAAGGACCCCAGGTCTGCTGTTGAGCCGATGCGCCACGCCAATGGCATCGTCGAAAATTCTGATCGCCTCTTCCCTAACTGCTGGGGAGGAACCCCTTACGG
>CAXEIX010000093.1:0-4218 GCA_963996605.1 uncultured Candidatus Poseidoniales archaeon
ATCGATGATACGGGAGAGCGGTAAGATCAACCACTCAATGTTCGAGTCTATTCGAGAATCTGGGGGCCTAGGGAAAACTGAGTTAGAGATGGCAGGGGTTGCTGAAGACATCAGCAGGGCCTCGGGGTTCGGAGGAAGCATTAGGATGAGGAAGTGGCCAATGGATTGCGACAGGGTGGTAATCGCTGCTGGAAGATCCGGTAGAGTTCCTTCATTCTTCGATTCAGCTATCGGTGGCGTTGGTGGGAGCCCAGTGTCCCCTCTTGGCGCCGGGTTCTCCAAGGTCAAGGAGAGTGAGCCAGTACTGATTGACATTGTTCACGTTCACAGGGGGTACGTCTCTGATTGTACCAGGATGTTCTATTCTGGCCATCTAGGGGAGGAATGGCGGAACAGGTTGGATGACATGATCGAGATTGGGACAAAGGTCAGGAGAAGCCTAGCCAGAGGAGAAGCCTGCTCTAGCGCTTGGAAAGAGGGTAGAGGGGTCGCCGAAGAAATGGGGCATGGTGAGAATCTAATGGGAATTAGTCCTGAACAGGCCAGTTTCCTAGGTCATTCGGTTGGATTGGAGCTTGATGAGACCCCGGTCGTTGCAGATGGATTCGATCACCCACTTGAATTGGGAGGGACGATGGCAATAGAGCCCAAAGTAGTCTATGAAGAGGGAGCTATAGGGATTGAAGACACCTGGTCTAGGACTTCTGATGGCATGGAATGCCTTACCTCGGGCGATAGGCTCCCCAGTTTAATTCAGTGGTAGACATGAGTGAGATCTCTGGAGCAGCCCATAGAAACGTAGCTAGGACACTAAGGAAGCGGAACGACCCCCATGGGAAGTCGATCATTGATCCATCTATTCTGAAGGGAGTGGAGATAGATGATGCTGGAATTGTCGAGCTTTGGATAAGGCCAAGCAATCCTCATTGCCCTTGTTGTCTCGATGATCTGATTGACCTCCGAGGAGTTCTGAAGAAACAGAAGGGCGTTCTAGCGTGCCATATCGAGATTGTGGGGATTCCACAGTCGGATAGATGGACTGCAGCAATCAATGAGTAGTCTCTGCTGGGATTTCACTCTTCCCAGTTATTCCTCTCGCCTACCTCAGCAAGCTTCTGTGAGATTCTAGTATAAAGCCACCATGACATTACAGAGATTCCGATTACAGACACAGTGAGGGAGAACATGAAGCTGGACATTCCGAATTCACCGGTCCTCCCACCGAGTCCATCTACCGGTCTGCTTGTTGAACCTCAGTCCGGCCTTCTTCATCCACTTGTTGAACTTCGTAGCACCTGCTCCGGTGGCGATGATGAATTCCTCCCTATCCTCCTGAGCCTGGATGTATCCCTTGGCGGCTATTGTCTGGTCTATCCACTCGTCTATGCTCATCAGGACGCCTGATAGAGTACTCGACTCCAATGCCGCCTCCAATTCTTCCGCCGAGGCTCCGGCCGACTCCAGATCCCTCATCATCAGATCTGTGATTGAGCGGGACTTATCCTTCCTCGGAGGTTTGATGACTGGCAGGCGCGGTTTTGTCTTCGTATCGATTGTTATCCTGGAACCGTTGTTTAGCCTACCTTCGACCGATTGTGCCATCGCAGCGTGGAACTCTTCCTCGCAGTCCCAGCAGATGAAGGAGAAATCTTTGGGACTTTCCATGATGTTGCTTCCTCTTGGGTCCATCTCCTCTCCACAGTGGGGGCAGGCGTGGAGGCATAGAACCGGTGCTATCTTCCTCCGGAAGTCTACGATATCCTGTGGGGTTCCGGAGAGTTCGAGCATTTCGTGATCTCTGGCGGCCTCTAGTCCTCGAGTCTCAAGTTGGTCCCTGATCTTTGATCGCTGCTCGTCCTTGGATTCGTCATCGAGGTTGTTCTCCAACTTTACAATCAGCTCAATGGTCTTGCCTAGCCTGTTCATAACGAGTTTCTTGTTTCTGAAGTCCTCGACCCTTACGAGTCTCAGTTGTTCCTTCTTCTCCTGTAACTCTGCATAGATGTCTTTCTGCTCGCGCTTGAAGCGAGTCTCCTCGATCTTGTCTACCTTCTTCTTATCGTCGGATAGAAGGTCGGCTAGAAATCTCTGCCTTCCTGAAGATCTCGGACCTGCCTTTACAGCATCAAGAACAGATTTTGCTACCTCTTTTTTGATGCCAAAATTATTGATCAGAGTTTCGGAGTCTAACTTCTTGAGATCTCCAATCTTGATTCCGCCGTCCGAGAGGATTTGGGCAGTAGTCTCATCTATTCCCCTCCTCAACAGAGCAAGATAGGTGTCCTTCTTCGCCACTAAATCCCTCCCTTTGGCTCAGGTAACATATCCACCTAGGCTGGCCTTCGGAAGGGGGGGGCCTCTATCAAGTCGATGTCAAATTGTCCATGATTACTATCCCGAGGAGAATAACGAGACAATCTTGACCCAATCTATTGGCTCTAGATTCTCCGGTCTGAGATCAGCCCAACCGTCTTCCAACTCTGGGTGGTCGGAAGAGAGTAGTTTGGATGTCGATTTCTCCCATCTGTCCCTGTGCCAACCGGATACTCTGGAGATTCTAGACGGTGGTTTTGATAGTAGTGTCCTCATTTTCCTCCTCCTGTTCGAGAAGCAGTGTCTGGTGATTATTCTGAACAGCTGCCTGTTCGTCCCTTCTGCCTCTGGCCTGCTTGCCGGCTTTAGGACGACTATCCTGGATTGCACGCGTGGGGATGGGCTGAATGAGCTTGGTGAGACCTTCCTGTCTAGGGAGACATCGAAGTCTAGCCATAGATTCAATCCCAACGGACCCATGTCATATGGGGCCGATGACATCGCCATCCTATGAGCGAACTCCTCCTGTACGAGGAGAATGGAGAGTTGGATTGGTATCGAAGAGTGGTATTTGGTAATCCTATCGATTATTGGACTCGAGATCTGATAGGGAAGATTCGATATAACATGGGTAATTCCTTTTGGCCATCTTCCTGAAACTGCATCTGCTCCATCGATAGTCAGGGATTGTGTACTTTCACGAAATACCCTTCTCAAGTGTTCTACCGACTGCTTATCGATCTCTATTGCAGTGACAGTAGACTCACTTCGAAGTAGTGCCAGGGTTAGCGATCCCGGCCCCGGTCCAACCTCTAGGACGTGTGAACCCCTCGAAAGGGGGCAGTCGAACTCCTCAGTAAGACGGATGGACCTCTCTATTACCTCATCATCTACGAGATAATGCTGTCCGAGCGATTTGCTGGGACTTACTCGATCCCTGAGGAGGTCTACAAGAAGGCGAGTATCGAGACCTTCCAGCGTCTCCATGTCACTACTCTGTACGGACTAGCAAATCAAGTAAGCGGGGAGTCTGTGCGACATCCTCCATCTCCTTGACGTATCGTTCTGCTAGGAGTTTTACCGACTCGATGCCACAAGCCTCGTCGACATCTTCGAATGCATGCCATCCTGCAATGCCCCTCTTTTGGACCATCTGAATGGCCTTGGAGTTTCCAATACCAGATAACAGCTGGAACGAGTGGAATTTCAGAGACATTGGGCCCGCGCTGTTGTAGAATGAAATGTGCCTTTCTGGGTCTGCTTGAATTGAACTCGAAAGAGCGGTGATTAGCTCCTGCTGCGAGGTACCGCTCAGGTCCTTTAGTCTCACTTCAGTGAGGGAGCCGATACCTTCAACGGGAATTTCGACTGTCCCCCCTACTGAGATTCCGGCTATGTCGCTTAATCTCGCCCTTAGCAGATACAAGGACGGTTCGCTGATGCATTGGATCTCATGACCTATCGGTCTTCTTTCTTGTATGTCTAGAATCCTGAGTCTATTCTCCCCATGGAATGGATCTTCGACCTCATCGTCGGGGTCTTTGGCGTCCCTTGGCTGCATAATCTCCAACCTACCAGAATGGTTCTCCCTCATGAATGAGTTGTTTGAAAGTGATCTCTTCACTACAGGACATGTTGCCGAATCACAGTGATGACTTCTTCTATCTCCGAAGTATCCATGGCAATCCTCTTGCTAGAGATTATTACCCTTACATCAGAAACAGTGAGAGGGGACAGCTCGGCTATCTTAGACGAAACCTCAGGGTATTGCTTCAATTTCTCGTTTTCCATCAGGGCAGTGAATAGTGCAGAGTAGACCGCTGGATCAGTCTTGATGTCCCCTGCTGGGTGTCCACTGGCACTGGCCTTCCATTCTGCGTGCTGTAGTGCCATCGTTTGCTCGTA
>CAXEIX010000094.1:0-4168 GCA_963996605.1 uncultured Candidatus Poseidoniales archaeon
GGTGGCATACGGCGATAATATCCTCAGGCGATTCTCAGCCTCAAACATGACTCTCCTGGGTCAGTGGAACGATGTCGATGGAAGGATCAGGGGAATGGTAGAGTACCAAGGCGAGTACCTCTTCGCCAGCATGAATGGGATCCTCCGCTGGAATCCATCAAATGAGACTTGGCTATCCTCATGGCTACCGGGAGATGGCCTTCCTTCTGATTCGGAACTAGACTTCTATTCTATGAAAGTCGTTGGAGACGACCTCTGGGCTGCATCCGGATATGGGAACGATGGACATGTGATGCGGCTATCGGGCAACAACAGCAACTGGACAATTTGGGACGTCGATACGAGCGATATCCCCGATGGATACGGAGCCGACATCTTACTTTGCCATGACATCGTCCACGTGGCCATCGGCTTCAGCGCATGGCAGTGGTGGGCAGTGGGCGGGGGCATCGCCCGATTCGATCTAGGTGACTACGATGGCGATGGAATCACAGAGGAGTGGATTACTCCCATCACCAACGACAACTCAAACATGGCGGACAATGATGTCAGAGCACTAGCATGCGACGAAGAGAACGAAATAATGTACGTGGGCTTCGATGCCGACAACGTCGGAATAGATCGCTTCGACTATGCAGCTAACAACTTCCTAGACACGCTCACTCCAGATATGGGAGTTTCCGAGAACCCGGTCTTCCCAGGTGGAATGCTTTACGATGAGGATCTCCTGCTTGTCTCGCATTTTGACGGAAACGGGGGTGTTACCCGGGTAACCACCTCGGGCTCAACAGCAACCTCTGGGCAGGTCATCGGGCTTGGCATGGACTCTTGCTCAATAGTCAGGGCACCGACTATCTCCAGGTCCTACGCCATCGGAAGGTCGGGGGACCTATCTGGCATCAACAGGGTGGACAGGCTTGACAGCACAGGTCTGATCGAGGGCGGATTCGACGAGCTGGTCGGACTACCCTCAGGAGTCGTCCACGAGATGGTTTCCAACGATACTCACGTCTGGGTTACTGTTGGATCATCCGAGTACTCATACCTTGCATCCACCGTGCTGCAGGGAGAACTCCTAGACAATGGTTCGGTGAATTGGCAGTATGGCTTCGATGCCCTCGATGAGTCCATCAATGAGATTATGCTGGTGGAGCAGGAGATTTGGGCAACGACTGTTGGAAACGGACTATTCTCATTCAACCTCAGCCAGAGGTCCGTCCAACAGACCCCACCTGCATTGCACAACCAGATGGATGGCATTCTCCATGATGGTGAGAACCTGTTCATTGGGCTAATGGGCTGGGCTGGGAGCTCTGCCGGTTTCCAGACTTTCGACCCGGAGACCCGATCTTGGGGTCAGGGCAGCCTGTTGGCAGGACTCCCCAGCAACATAGTCACAGACTTCGTCGAATTCGGCGAGCACATCCTAGTCTCAACCCACGGCGGTATAGGCCTATGGAACCTCACGAAGTACGATTGGGATGATCCAATTACCACTGTTGATGGGCTCCCGACACCTATCTCCAACCACCTATTCGTTCCGCCAGCACCAATTCTCGGCAATGGGACCGTTCTCGTAGGCGGCCCTACGGGGCTGATCGTCCTAGACCAGAACCTAGGAGTCGTCGGAACGATAGGGAGGGCAGACGGATTGGTCGGTGACTTTGTTTCCGGCATCGTGTATGCTGACTCAGTTTCCAGGACCTTCAATGACACATCCACCGGTTCAACGATAACCCTGCATCACGACTCAGCCATTTTCATCTCACACAATGGGCAAGGAGTGACAAGACCGGGGGTCGCCGCTTGGGACCTCTCGACGGACAGCTACAACGGCACGTACAACATCGACATGATACCCAGTAACGACGTCAGTGCCGTCGAAACAGATCTATGGGGGGTCCACATAGCAACCTCGAGCCAGCCACTAATGCACTGGAATGGAACTTCCATGTCCATGGAGGCCGGCCAGGGGGCAATTGACTTGCAGGCCTGGCCCATCACAGACCTAGCTTCGGATGGAACCCACCTCGCTGCCATTTCCGCGAGCAAGATAAGCGTCGTCAGGGCAACAGGAGACCACGATGTCGTCATGATTGGCGAGATGCCGGGTGCTTTGGTGGCCGATGCCGATCCATGGATGGGATTAGCCGTACTGGGGGAAGACGGACTACACATCTACAAGCCGATGGAGACCCTGAGGGAGATCCCCAGGGAGAATCAGAGAAGGGCGTATCCACTAAACGCAATTTTCGCAGACAGAACGCTGGACATTACTGATACAACCAGGCCTGGGATGTCCACCATTTTTGCCTCACAGGACAACCCAATATCGATCCCAATCGATCAAAATCAGGAGAACTCATCAGATTTGCTTCTTTACCCAGGCTCACTTACATTCTCCTCCCCTGCAAAGGGATCGTGGGTATGGGCCAAGTCGACCCATCTCAACTACACAGGGAGTTGGGACATTGCAGCACTAGATCCCAGAATCGAGGAGTCTTTCCAGAATTCCATCTTCAACACCCCGCCGGGATCCCTATCCTCGTCAGTTCACCTCCAAATGCAATCCCCACAGGACGGGAGAATCAAGATCCGTATCTCCTATGACTGGGAGAGGCTAGAGGCACCCACGGTGATGACGAGCCTAAATGACCGTCCTAACGACGGCGGCGGCGTCCTCCACGCATCTTGGCTGCCAGCCCAGGACTCGGCTTGGTCAGCCTACAGGATCTACCTGTGGGACTCAACAGACAACCCGCTGTGGGAGCCGTCCAAGGGAGACCTCTCCGACCTACCTTCCTACCAGAGAGTTCCCTATTGGTCCCAGACCACAGCAGTCTTCACCACTGGAAACAGCAATGGCTCCGAGGTCCAACTCTCAGATCAGAGGCAATACAGAGCAGCAGTAGCGATTGAGTATCCCGATGGTAGCCTTGGAGACCCAATTTCTTGGGAAGGGAACGCAACCCCAACCGACGAGACCCCCTCACCGCCGGAATGGCTGGACGTACAGCCAATCTCTGGAGGGGCTCCAGGGACGGTTTCCGCGGAGTGGTCAGCCTGTCAGGAACTAGATCCTCAGTTCACTAGAATCTGGGCCGTCCAACAAGAGATTACCAGTGCCCTGGCACTTTCCGAACCAATAGACTTCGCATTCGCAGCAGGAAACTCCTCCGTCCTCGAACTAGATGGCAACGTCCCCTACTGGTTCGCAATCGTCTGCGTAGACGAAGCCGGACAATTCGATCCATCTAATGCCACAGTGGTCGGGCCGGTAGTCACAGCAGGAGGTCTCAATGACGGCATAGCCCCCGCACCAATTACTGGTACCACCGCCAGTGACGCCCCCAATGACGAGGGAGGCAGGATAATCGTAACATGGAATCCCAACCAGGAGGAGGATTGCTCATTCCACGTCATTTACATCCTACCTGCCTCGGGTTGGACGGCCCCTTCATCGGTGGATGGATGGCCCGTCGCACAGTTCGTAACCGACTGCACCACCGATGAGGTCGTAATCGACTCCATCGGGAACTCAACACTGGAAAACGACGTGGTTTACTGGATAGGGGTGGTTGCTGTTGACGACTGGGGCAATCAGAACGTCGACGACGTACTAGTGGTCGAGACGGCGAGTTACTCCGAGTTCGACTCCACTGAATTCACCCCTCCAGAAATGGTCTCAGGGCTGCAGGCATGGGACCATCCCGATGATGACGGCACAGCAATCGACGTAAGTTGGGACAGGACGATGGCAGAAGACTTCAGCCACTACACGGTTTGGGCCTCAGACTTTCCCCTGAACGACCTGACCGAAGTCAACTCAGCCTGTGAATCAAGCGGCGCATGCAGCCTTGTCACAATCGATCAGAGGCAGATTGGCAACTCCCCACGCCTCGAAGTAACCCTTTCTTCAGCACTCTACGGCACAGAGGCCGATGCACTATCGCCATATGGAATATCTCCCGACGTCCCCCTATACGTCACAGTCACCATCCACGACTTAGCTGGGAACGTGATTCTAACAGACTTGAGCGACAATATGGCTCTAGTCACGCCAATAGACAACAGAGGCGACCTGTTCCCCCCAGAGAGAGTCCCCCCGCCAACCCTCGTTGACAGGGCCCCGGACTCTGGCGATGGGGGTTTCGCCTCATTCCCGCCA
>CAXEIX010000095.1:0-4093 GCA_963996605.1 uncultured Candidatus Poseidoniales archaeon
TGCCTCTTCCACCACCCTCTCAAGAACAACCCCCAATCTGTCACAAAGCGCAGGGATGTCATGAAGGGTCTCCGGATCGTCGCAAATAACCTCAATCTTATCGCCGATTTCGCAGTCCTTCAGTACCCTTCGGGTCTCGTGAACAGGGATCGGGCATAGGAAACCAAGAAGGTCGAGTCTCTTGGTGGCCCCATCGTCCATGAGCCTAGCAAGGAGGGCACCGCTTCAAACATTCTCAGTTCTTCGAGAACTGGAACTCATCATCTTCGTGGTTCCTCATGTAGTTGATCGCAGTATTTTCATCTGCATCCAGCCACTTCCCTCGCTTCTTTCCGGATTTCGCTTTGTTCCATCTATCAATAAATAATCCCGATTCCCAATCGTTCATGAACATCGGGCGGATGTATGAGGATCTACAAACTGCCCTGGTGTTCCCTAGGTCAGCAGCGACTGTGTCGATCACCGCCAGCATTGTTGCTGCCCTCTCGTTCTCCCCCTCTCCAGGGAGTTTCCCCGACTCTGCTAGTTTCGCAAGACCCTCGGTGCCCTTCAGAGTCCTGCCAGCCCACGATATGTATGGGGGGAAACCAGTCTTCTCTGATTCCTCGACGGCATCCTCATGCGTCTTTGGCAACTTCTTGATTTGAGCCTCGCTTGCTTCCGAAACCATGGCTAGCCTAGCGGCTGTTTTCCACGATGCGGCCCATGTTCTGAAGTCCTTCGCGGTGTATCTGTGATCCATGTTCCTCTCCAGGTAGTCGTTGATGTGCTCTGCCTTGATGTCGAAGTCGTTCCCATTATCGTCCAAGTACCTGAATAGGTCCTGTGTCTTTTCTTTGCCCCCAATTTTCCCCGATTCCTCGATCAACTTGGCCACTCTATCGTCCTTGATGAGCAACTTCCACTCCTTGCCTGACTTTCCAGTGAAGTTCAATACAGCGTCTATGTCTCCATCAATCGCCTTCTTTCCCTTCCAGAACTTCACATGGCCCTCTTGGATTGTCGTTAGGCCATAAGACTCATTCTCCTGTGCATATTGATCCGACCCAACACGGATGTGATATCTGTCGATTAGTCTGACCACGATCGCCACTACCTTGTCCCTGTCCATCTTGTTGGCACCAAGATCGGAATCGACACTTCTTCTGAGCTCATTTAGGGCGATTGCAAACTCATCTACGTTCTGGTACTTCAGAATCGATTTGTATTCGTTCCACTTTGGGTGGTATCTGTATTGGAGCCTACCATTGGCGTCCTTTCCCGTCGCTTGGATGTGCCCATTCTCATTCGGACAGAACCATGCCTCGGTCCAAGCCGGTGGAACAGCCAGGGAGTTGAGGAAATCAATCCTGCTCTCATCAACCAACTTCTTCCCGTTTGGAAGGTGATAGTCCCAAGAAATCGTCGGACTTCCATCCTTATCTTCGGAGGGTGTCTCTACTTTCTCTCTGGTGATCCCTTCCTCTTCCCTGTCGCTCAGGATCAAGCCTGCCTTCTCTGCCGATGTCTCGGAGTCTTCAGCCTTCATACGAACGAATCGCAGCACTAGGCTTGAAGAGGTTTCGCAGAATCACTCTGTGAACTGTGCCAGAAGTGACTCCAGGGCCCGAACGTCGTTCTCCAGTATTTCCCTCTCCGCCTTCTTGAGGTCTCCCTCGGCCAATCTGGCCTGCAGGACCTCCATCTCGGTTCTGGCGGAATCCCTCTCTTCCTCCATTTCGGCGTCGTCCCTTAGCATCTTGATTCTGGAAACATGCTGGCGCGTCATTTTCATTCGACGCATCCTTTCTCCGGCGTCCCCTTCCGGGAATGGGCTTGGCTTGGTCGGGAGCTCTACTGCAACTGGGTATGGGATGCTGATTCCCTCTCTACTGAACGCGATATCGACCTCTCTTAGTATCCAGTCAGTGGCGATGAACTCTTCACCATAATCAGCAAGCCAGACGTATAGCCTGTAGTTCTTCGAGAAGTCGGCAAGCTCCCTCAGCAGAACTCTCGGAGGGGGATCCAGCTCGATATGTGGGCACTTCTTTGCTACATCCATTATCACTTGCTTGACATGTGCTGACCTCTCCTCGTAGTCAACCCCTATGTCGAGGGTTAGGGTGACTCTGGAGCCCATACCATCGCCGCCCCCCCTTGCAAAGTTGGTTATCGTCGAATCGACCAGTCGATTGTTGGGGATTACTACTAGTTCCTCGGTGAGGGTCAGTATCTTCGTCGAGAGGATGCCTACTGACATCACGGTCCCAGTCACTCCATCGACTTCTATCCTGTCGCCAACCTCGAATGGTTGGTCTACTGCCAGCATGAAAGAGTTCAGCATGTTGCCAAGTGTCTGCTGCACAGCTAGTCCAATGATGAGTGAGAAAACAGCGAGGGAAGCGAGTATTCCGAGCAACTCTATGCCCAATTCTTGCAGTGCTAGGTATATGCCCATGAACCAGACTAAACCCCTAGAGGCGAAGACCACCAAGGGATTGCCCCCAGTCACGGTCACGCTCTTGTTGGTGTTGTACCTGTCCAATGCAGCAGGAACGATGAACTTGATTGCCACGCTGATTATCGACGCCGAGAGCAAGATGTATATTGCTGAGAAGTAAGGTGCTAAAGCAGTGTAGAAAGCCTCGTTCCTGCCTAGTGTCCACATCATTGTGAGCTCCACGCCGGCCAATAGGACGAACATGTATGCTCTATTGGCAATAGGGTCGAGGATTTCGTTGTCCCATGTTGCATCCGTCTTCTTCACGACCCTCCATGCAATCTTGAGGATGACGTATCTGGTGAATACTAGGAAGAACAGCGTGAGCCCTAGAGATACTCCGACTTGGGCCACTATGCCAATCTCTTCTATCTCGTCGAGAAAGCTAATCAGGGCGGAATATGCATCGGTAATCGGGTCGGCCATTCAATCACTCCCAACATACCCTCTATCAAATGCTTATCGTATTAGTCGCTTAGCCTGTAGGACCCACTCATCCCTGTCAATCCGCCCAGGTCCGAGGCCTATTGCGGCATTCACCTCGTCAGAGATCGACTGATTCATGTTCGCTATCTGGGAGATCTTGTAGATTCCTATAGCATTCAACTTCTTCTCGACAAACCTTCCTATGCCGTCGATACGCTGCAAGTCATCTCTCTCTTCCTCCGAACCAAATCCAATAACGGCGAAGTCGATTGGCGACTCATCGCCCTCTTCTATCTCGACTGCTTCGGTCTTCTTGCTCTTGCTCAGGAGCTCTGCCGCCCTCTCCCTCCTCATTTGCATCTCCCTCTCCCTCTCGTCTGCAATTTCCTTCTTCCTGATGTCCTCTTTCGCCTGCTCTAGGAGTTCCCTTTCCATTGGTGAAGGGATATCCTCTTCGGGAACTGGCGGTTTGCTGGTCGGCCCATCCCCTAGGTCGACTAGTCTCCTAGCTTGATTCGCCCACTCGTCCCTCTTCACCCGTCCGGGGAAGAATTCGATGGCCTCGTTGACCCTATCCTCCAATTCTGAGGTCATCCGGGATATTTGGGCGAATGTGAATATGCCGAGAGCGTTGAGCTTCTCCTCGATGAATGGGCCAACTCCCTTTATTTCCTGCAGTTGGTCCTTGTCCCCCGCAGTTGCGAAGCCCAGTATTCCGAAGTCTATGTCCTTCGATTTCTCCGCAACCCTGAGTAGGGCACTTTCCTTCTTTCTTGTCTCTGCGTCTAACTCTTCCAGTTTCGACTTCCTTTCCTCCAGATCCCTTTCCATGGCCGAGAATCTCTCTGCAGCCTTTTCGCGGGCTAGCTGGTTGTCTCGCTCATCTTCATCCAACTGACGCTTCCTTTCAATCGCCCTCTTCCTTAGCTTCTCCTTGGCCTCCATGGCCTTAATTTGAACCTCTCTTTCCAGTTCAGCCGCCTTGTTTACCGCTTCCCTCTCGATTCTTTCTGCCCTCTCCTCTGCTTCCCTCTTAAGTCGGGCCGCATTCACCTCTGCTTCCCTCTCGATCCGCGCTGCCTCTTCCTCTGCAGCCTTCTTTGCAGCCTCTTCCGCAGCCTTCCTCTCCTCTTCCTCGGCTTTCCTCTCTTCCGCCTTTTTCCTTAGTGTTGCACGTAGCTCTGC
>CAXEIX010000096.1:0-4079 GCA_963996605.1 uncultured Candidatus Poseidoniales archaeon
CTTCACTCTGGTACGCTCAAATGAACCAGAACTACCTTCCCCTTACACTGAAGAAATAACATTCACTGTTTCGGATCAGGACAACAATACTTACTCGGGCTCAACCGTGATGATCATCGACTCACCAGTTCTCGCTATAAATGGTGGAACGGCTAGAATCCTCGGAGGAAATGCATTCGCTTCCTTCGGTCAAATAGAGAGCTATTCAGTCAACATCTCGAACGAGGGTAATGTAGATGCAGAAAATGTCAATTTAGTGGCGACCCTCTGCTCCGATATTGACTGTGAAAACCCTGTAGGGGTCAACTCCACATCCAGCGGCTCAGTCTCAGCAATGAGCGAATCGACATTCTACATCACCATGGACTACACCCAGTTTACTGAGTCCAAGAAGTACTGGATTGTCTTCTCAATTGAGGGTGAGTTGTTGGACGAACAGTCACGGTCATGCACATCACCGAGGTCAGATGGGAAGGCTTCCTGCGTCTTCGAGGCTCAACTGTGGACCAGTTCAGAAGAGAATGACAGCCTGAAGTACTTAGCATACGCATTCCTGATCATGCTGGTTGCAGCTCTACTGTACTTTACCAGAAGACCAGGTAGACGAGTTAGCGCCCCGTTCTAATACTAAATGCCACTCACATGGAAACAACATGCGTGGAATCTCGCGTCTCGAATTGATGCCTGAGCCGGATGATCCAAATCTACTCACGGCCGTAGACAGTGATGCGCCCGGATATCCGGGAGAGTTTTACGGAATCAGTGATGAAGATGCTAGAGGGCTTAGGTTCTTGACGGGGCCAATAATGAGATTCCTATGGCCTTGGGGGGCGGTTGGATTCTCAGCAGTAGTGGCCTCTATATTACTTCTATATCCCTCGATATACTCACTTATTGGAGAGGTCCTGGATTCGGAATGGGCCTTCGAGGATAGCGGCATTAGGGGGCTACAGGAATCTGGAAACATTGGTGAGGGTGTCAGAGTTTGCATGGTTGACACCGGAATAGATGTCTCCCATCCCGACCTATCGCATCTAACATTATCCGGATTCCGTGATTTCTACAGCGAAAAAGACTCCCCGGTCAGAGACATTGGAACGAATAGCCATGGCACTTTAATGGCCGGCCTTCTTACTGCTAACGGCTCATTCACTGGAGCCGCGCCGGGAGTTTCTCTTTCTATTGCGATTTCTCTAGGGCCAGATGGCAAGTCTGCAAACGAGCGGATGGTTTCACAGGCGATTAGGTGGTGCCGTATTTCTCAGGATTCCGACATTATTTCACTAAGCCTGGGAACTGCGCCCGGGTCCAGCTTCTCAGCAACATCTGATACTCTTGATGCCGTCAGAGAGGCGTTAGATGACGGTATTTTCGTTATTGCTGCGGCAGGAAATCGTGACCCACAACAGAACCTTTCCGATGTCTCCTCTCCTGCCAGCCTATCTGGGGTGATTGCAGTTGGGGCGCATGACAGAAATGGCGATCCGTGGATCGATAGTGCAGAAGGTGCACAATTTGACCCAGAAACAGGCGCGGAACGAATATTCCCTAATCAGAAACCAGAGATTAGCGCTCCCGGAGTAGATCTATGGTCTTGCAGAGACAGTGACAGAGACCCCCCATATGCATTCTCAACTGGTACCAGCGATTCTACTGTATTGGTGACTGGGGCTCTTGCCTTGATCCTCTCCTTGTACCAAGATCAGATAGAGGGCGGGGATGGAATAATTGACCAGCATGAAATGGACTTGGTCAAGGTCGCGCTTGCAAACTCGGCACGAACAGAACCAAGCCAAACAGATAATCACGATCCGAAGAAAGGATATGGGCTCCTTGATGCCCAAGAATGGTCTAGGCAAGTAGAAATTGAATTCGGAATAAACCAATAAAACATATGATTCGAAGATAATCGATGAAACTCCTTTGCCCTATGGTTAAATTGTCTAGATGTAGTCCGATGCATTATGGCGCGGGAAGAAAAATTGCGGTCATTCTCATTAACAGGATTATTCTTATTGAGCATATTACTTTCATTGGCCTTGCCTGCAGGCACTGTATCCGCTTCAAATGAGACTACTACGGGGACAATTACCGGTACAGAGACTTGGGCCGGCGTACACACTCTGACCGGAGACGTCACGATCGCTCCCGGTGCCAAATTAATCATTAATCCCGGAGCAACCATAGAGTTCCCAAACGGCACTCATCTAGACGTGCGAGGAAGCCTGTGCGCCGGAGTATCTTCTTGTGGCGCCTCTTCAAACGCAGGCCCTGCAATGCGAATTACTCTTAGGTGGAGTGAACCCACAAATTCGAGTGCAATTGGGGAATGCTACGGGATGAGTTCAGGTAATCAAGAGATTTGGATTGATGATCCTTCATGCAGCGAGGGGGTGCTCATGAGAAGTTCAATAGATCTTTCTGAAACTGGTCTTAGATATGTCACATTCGACAGTGCATGGGGGATTCCTCAATATGTCTCAGCAGTAGGGGAGTTTCGCTACGGGGCACTAGTCCTTGACGGAGCCAGCCCCACACTTACTGAACTTTCATTCAACCAAATTAACACCTCCAGTGTCCTGACAACAAATCTTGCCCAACCAACATTCAATGGGGGAGAATTCGAGGTAGGGGTCGATGCTAGCACGAGCATCGTCGGGGCGGCACTACAGATTTATTCTTCAGGGTCATCAGTCAGCCCATTCGCGCTTTCCGATATTTCACTCACCGGGACTAACAACGGGTGCGGGAATAGGGACGGGGGGAGGCACACCATTTGGGCCGAAGACTCATTTATTGAGATAGACAACGCTGAAATCTCTTCAGGAGACTTTGGAATCGGACTTTACACATCCGCAGGAAGCGTGTCAAACACGCTAATTAATGTGAACTGCAACGGAATTGACCTAAATGGAAAGAAAGCAGTAGGGGGTACATCCTTTGGTTTCGAAATCTCGGATAATGAAATTTCCACGGTTGATGGCGCAGGTGTCTTTGCAGCAGCAGGTGCACTGGTGACGTTGACAGAAAACGACATTGGTGGCGCAGCATCGGGTTCTGGAATAGCAGTTTACAATAGCGAGGCTCATATCCATGAAAACGAAATCGGACCAATCGAGGGGTACTTTGGTTTGTGGCTGGGTGGCTCCTATGACGTAATTGCTGAGAACAACTCTATTTTCGACACCACCCTAACTCCGGTAGTTGCTGGAATGTACTCATACGCCATTCAAGCAGCATCTAGGCTATACTTGGCAAACAACTCAATTTCCTATGACGGTACTGGGACCTGCGGCAGTGAAACCAATTGGGGAGGGGAGTTTTCCTGCCCCGTATTGCATGCATATGTGACAGGGGTAACCATGTATGACAATATCATTACTGCAGGAGGTACTGCTGATGGAATCAGAGCCGTGGGATCACTATTGGACATTCAGCGGAACTCATTCGATGTACAAAAGACCGGTGCTGTGATTAAGAATTATGATAGTGGTTATGCGGATTCACAGCAATTCGGATCACTAGCCTACTTCTCTGAAAACGATTGGAATCAAGCCGAGACTGTTTACAATGTGTCAAAGAGCTCGGTCACAGCTCAATCAGAGTACATCCCCTCCCCTCCCAGCGGGGAATTCCCCGTCCGACTTTCTTGGCCGGACCAGGAGGCATGGCCAGACAATGAATTTCAAGGGGCGATTATCCCAACTCCGGTGAAGGACTGCAACAATTGCCAGAACATGACGCCGAGGAACTTTCCACTGGGCGTAAGTATGGATAACAACTCCACTGTGTTCACATTCGCAGATTTGACGAACTTGGACCTGTCTAAAGTCAAGATTGCAACACAACCAACACACTTCGCAGTACAGGTCAGCAGAGCCGAACTAGTGCGATTTCAGACTCTAATCGGGGGTGAAAAGGTAAGCGATGCATTGGTCATCGTAGAGGATGCATTAGGTAACGACCTGTATCGCGTAAACACTGGTGGAGATGGCTTTACTCCTTGGGTGGCACTACCATCCAACTTCCATCTCGACTTCAGGGGACTAGGGGGAGGGGATAACCCAGATGGTTTTGCG
>CAXEIX010000097.1:0-4036 GCA_963996605.1 uncultured Candidatus Poseidoniales archaeon
ATGTGCAAATACCAAGATTGCGTGCATGTTTGCCCAGTAGAAGCATTTAGGGAAGCCGAAGAATACCTGGTGATAGATCCCGACGAATGCATAGACTGTGCGGCTTGTATTCCTGAGTGTCCAGAAGAGGCAATCTATGCCGACACCGATCTACCGGACGAAGAGATGGAATGGTTAGAGAAGAATGAGGAAGAGTCCCCCAATCTTCCAATAGCAGAGGGGGATTCTCCTGTTTTGGCTGACAGCTGAGTATAACTTCACCCCACATAGGTTCATCAACACGTGTCAAGAGGAATCCACATGCCGCAAAGAGTTGAACTGGGCAAAATGAGGCATGGGACAGAGCTTCTCAAGAGGGGTTTTGCTAAGATGCAGGAAGGAGGCGTTGTTATGGATGTCGTTACTCCTGAGCAGGCTCATGTGGCCGAGGATTCTGGTGCTGTATCGGTGATGGCACTAGAGAGAGTCCCTGCAGACATTCGTTCTTCTGGTGGAGTGGCTAGAATGAGCCACCCCAAACTGATCAAGGAGATTATTGAGACCACTAGCATTCCAGTGATGGCAAAGGCCAGAATAGGACACGATGGGGAGGCCAGGGTACTGGAGTCACTTGGAGTAGATATGATCGATGAATCTGAGGTCCTTACTCCAGCAGACCCGTTCTTCCACATCCCAAAAAACGACTACACAATTCCATTCGTCTGTGGATGCACCAGTCTTGGTGAGGCGGTTCGGAGGATTGCCGAGGGAGCTGCGATGATTAGGACCAAGGGGGAAGCCGGTACTGGAAATGTAGTGAGTGCGGTAAAGCATGCTAGACTCCTAGCAACAGAGATTGAAACAACTAGTAGGAGCGTCTCAAACTCACGTGAGGATATCGTAGACCGTATCCTTGGTGGTTATAGAAAATTGGAAGAATCATCAGAAATAGGCGCCAGTGTTGAAACCACGCCCTTCGGGAGCCTCGAAGAAGTCAGGAAGGAAGTGGCATCCGTCTTGAATGAAGTATCAGACTTAGGCCGCCTTCCAGTGGTAACCTTCTCTGCAGGGGGGATAGCAACACCTGCTGATGCTGCTCTGATGATGAAGCACGGCATGGATGGGGTTTTCGTTGGATCAGGGATCTTCAAAAGCTCTGATCCTACAAGAACTGCTGAAGCGATAGTCCTTGCCACGCATCACTTCGAGGACTCAACCGTAGTGGCGGAAGCCTGTGAGATGGTTGGAGAGGCGATGCCAGGGCTAGAAATAGACGCATTAGAAGTTAGGATGGATGAAAGAGGCTGGTAACTAACTCTTCCTACCTCGTGTAGTGCCAAGCTTTCTTGACTTTCTCTCTGGCTTAGTTTTCTCTTCCCTAATTGTGGCACTATCACCGGCAACAATACCACCGAAGGTTACTGATTCACCAGAGAGAAGCTTTTCGGAAAGTGACGCTGCGAGTTCTTCGTTTTGGTCGGGGCCTCTGAGGGCCTGCCTGACTGATTTGTTGTGATCCTTAACTAGCCTCTCCCTCTCCTCGTGCTGTGAACGAATCTCGCTACGGATCTCATTGACCTTGGAGAGCATTTCGACTACTCCTTTGTGTGCCTCGTCTGCCTTGCCCCTTTCTTCCAAGAATAAAGCATGTAACCTATCTCCCTCTCCTCTGAGGAAGTCCCTCTCTTCGAACATGGGCTTAATTTCGCTCCAAATTTCATCTGCAAGACTATTCTGCTCGAGCATTAGCTTGTGCTCGTTGTCGGCTTCTGCCCTCAATCTTTGAATGGACTCATCCATATCACTCAGATCTATTGAGACTATGCGCTGATGCTCAACATGAGGGATCAACTCGTCTCTTCGAGAAATTAGGGACCTGAGTTTCTTGATTAGGGAATTCTCCTTCTCCAGGGTTAGAGCCCCATCGGTCATGATACGGTCCTCAATTCTATCTATCTCACCAACGGTCTCTGAAAGCTGTATGACTGCTGACTTGCCTTGGCCTTGGTCCCTTTTCCCCTTCTTTCGCGAGAATATCTCTCTAATGCTCTGCTGAATCTCATCACGACTGGCTTGGTGAATCTTTGCTTGTGCGCGCACCTTCTTCTGGTCGTCCATCATTGACGTGATGTTTTCTTGGACCTCATTCCTTTTATTTTGGGCAGAGTTTCTCTGATCTGCAGCCCTCTTAGCGGATTCATTATGAGAATCCCTCTGTCCACGTACTCTGCTGAGCTTGGACTCCATGGCGTGCAACCTGGTACGGAGATCATCGGAGTCCGCATCGTCACTATCCATGTATTTGCGAATAGTTCCCCCTTATTGAAGAGACCTAAAGGCCAAGCAACTTTGCTACAAAGGGAAGAATAGGTGAAATTATGGCGAGAGCGGCGCCGAACATGAATACGGCCCCTGTTGTCATCCTTAGGCGAGTAAAGAGGTCGGAGCGTACTTGTGATGTCAGAACCTTTCCAGAAATTAGATTCCCGGAGGAGTCCTCAAGTCTTACTGTTACCGTAGCATCGCCCATAGATGAGGGGATCAGAGTCTGCCAGACTATTCTCGATGATTCCATCGAAGAAGATACTCTCTCATAGGTGGCCTTTCCGGAAAGTGAGTCATCGGTATGAGGTTCGACTTTTAGTCTGTAAACGCACTCATTTGGACGGAAATCCGGAGTCTGAACCCTTAGAATTAGATCCTGAGTTTCTCCTGACTGGTTGAGCACGAATGCGAATAGGTTCGCTTGTCCGAGTGTTAGATTTTCCATGTCTACATCAAACCAAATTTTGTCATTTGATTGGGTAGACAAGTGCATTCTCATCCTGTCGTTTAGACGGAAGAAAGGTGCGCACCTGTCTCTCGCATGCATTAGTAGCCTGTCCAATGTCTCTTCTCCCAATTCTGGATGATTGATAATTTGTTCAATAGTTCTTGTATCAACCAATTCTCCGAGTGCTTGATGGAAATCGTCCTCTTCAATCACCCCTGATCGGAACAAATCTAGGACTTGCAGGAGGTATTCCTGTAATTCTGAAAGTCTGACGCCTTTCTGGAGATTATCACTGAATGAAGAGACGTACTTGGAGAAGCGTACTGCTAGAAGAGGGTCGACATGGGACCTGATGACATCTGTGAACGGCCTATCCAGCAATGCAGGATGCATCGGAGGGGAAAATGCATCCAAAAGACCCCATGGCTCGACAGTGTTGAATCTGGGGCGATTAGAAACCATGTATACACTGTGCCCAGAAAGTAGAGTGCCGGTGGATAGAGCGATCAGGACAGGTATGCCTTCAGTTTCTGAAGGGAAGACTAATGCTAACCCAAGTAGTCCTGTAGAGAAAAACATCAAAGTTGTAGTAAGGTTAAGTTGATTCGAAGCGCCATCAATTACAGCCTTCATCTCGCTATACCCGTGGGAACTGCGAAATGTAACTCCAGTAGAAACAACCTCATCCGTTTCGATTTGGAAAATCCTCTTTGTGATCCACAATAAGTAATGTAGAACGAACAAAAGCACGAGATCGGTTACCATAAGAGTGAGGGCGAGCAAGTAAACTGATTTAGAGAATGAAAATGCAAGGAATAGTTCCTGTACCCCGCCCTCCCACCAGTCTGGTTCTGAACCCCGATAAGATTGTGCAAGTCCGAATAGAAGTACAACTACAATCGGCAAGAATAGTATCAAACGGGCCCCCCTGCTGATAAGCAGGTCATCTATTCCAGTCAAAATCGCCTCTCTGGACTTAAAGGTAGTCTTGGTGCTACTGACTGCAACCCTATCCTCATCCTTCACCATTACTTTGATCTCAGGTGCAGAGGGAGTCTCTGTCTGCAGTGTTTCTACCATTGATTCTAATTCATCCTCAGGACTGTGGAAATTGCTCGACCCCTCATTTGAAGACATGGATTAATCCTCCATTGAAGTGATTCTGGCAAGAATACGTTGTGAAATACTATCAGATAATATAATTTCTAGGCCATCAGAAGTAAATGTGCCTCCGGACACTGATAAGGATGTACCCACACTAATTCCGGAATTTTTTATGGTAAA
>CAXEIX010000098.1:0-4036 GCA_963996605.1 uncultured Candidatus Poseidoniales archaeon
GAAATGATTTTTCAAGATGATGAGGTTTTCTTGGGGGATTTAGAGGGGGGTTCGACGACATTAGTACAAATTGAAACTCTGGGAAATCCACCAGCGTTCAACATTCAAGTTTCAGGATTAGTGGATGGGAAACCGATAGCAGCAGTTCCTGTAAATTCGATAGAAATGGGAGAGGAATGATTCTCAGAGTCTACGTCTTGATCTTGCTTCTTCCCTTATCCTCTCCTCGACGGGCGGAGTTAAATTCTCCAGTTCAACTCTAATTTCTTCGATTTTCTTCTTCAACTTGCGGGATGGCTTGTTAGGTGATTGGAGCCTTAGTACGACGGTTACGGATCCCCTTCTAGATCTGGGATGATTGTAAGGTAGACCCCTCCCGGGAATCGAAATTGTTTCTCCTGGGTTAGAGCCGGGAGGCACTGTAATCCTAAGAACATCAGAATCTATGTGTGGAATCTCTATGGTAGACCCGAGAGTCAAGTCAGCGAAGTTTAGAGGAAGAGCCATCAGAAGGTCTGATCCGTCTCTTTCGAACCATGGGTGAGGTTCGACATCAATTTCTATGTATAAATCTCCGGGGCTTCCCTTGAGTGATGTTGAAGCCTCTCCTTGTCCACGCATCCTAAGGCGGTTTCCAGATGTTATTCCCGGCATAATCGAGAACTTGACACGATTTGTTTGCAGGGCCCTTCCATCGCCTCCGCAATCAGGGCAGGGTTCGGAAATCAATCTTCCAGACCCCCGACATGGAGCACAATCCTTTCGGACTCGTTGTCGGAATGGCCCTATCATGGAAATCTCTTCTATCCTGCCCCTTCCATCGCATGAAGGACATTGCCGTGAGCCTCCATCCTTAGCGGAGCCAGAGCCATTGCAACTATCGCAGCCCTTCAAAGCCTCAATTTCTATTTCATCTTCCAAGCCATCCATCGAAGCTTGAAAGGGTACTGAATGCCTTACCAATAAATCAGAACCACGTGTTCTATCTTCCTGTTGACCGCCGAAGAATTGGCTAAAAATTGATTCAAAGCCCCCTCCGAAAAGATCATCGAAACTAATATCGACTCCTTGGAATCCTCGTGATCCAAATGGGGAACCGCCGGGTCTTTCATGCCCAAAGACATCGTAATTCCGTCTTTCTTCGGGGTTAGATAGGATTGCATAGGCCTCTTGAATTTCCTTAAATTTGGACTCTGCTTCTGGGTTATTTGGATTCTTATCAGGATGATACTTTCTTGCAAGGGAACGGAAAGACTGCTTTATTTGGTCCTCTGAAGCTTCTTTATCGACTCCAAGAATAACGTAATAGTCTCTCTTACTGGCCATTACGTTCCCGGCCTAGGCTCCTGAAGGAGTCATATCAATCGTTCCCTAATCAAGCGATTAACGAACCGCAGGCTGAGCAATAGTTTGACTCTGCGTCATTGTACGTAGAACAACTGCCGCACAATATGGTTTTCATCTGCGTCCCTTGTGGAATTGCCCATCTAGAGTTTTCTTCGTTCACTAAAGGGTAGGAAGACTCGCTTTTCTGAAGTACTGCTTTCTTCCTTCTTTCTTCCCTCCTGGATGCGGTTTTTTCTACTGAAGAAGAAATTAATTTTGAAACTCGTGAGATTAGGTTTGGTTTGTCTTCTGGGGGTTCTTCGATAGTTTCCTTTTTCTGCTCGACTCCATCTACTGAAACAGTGAATTCTGAATTATCTCCAATCTTTTGTTCGAGTTCTAGGGATTCTCGATTTATCTCACCAATCTTGCCATGCATTCTCCTTCTGGAGGTGATAGCCTTTCTACCCTTGAAATCGGAATGCGCTCTTGCTTCCAACTTCTGAATTGCTACTTCTCCCTTTTCCCAGAGGCCTCTATCCTCCAATTTGTAAGTTTTTGATAAGTCACTTATTGCCTTAGTTCGGCGGAATTCGTGATCATGGACAACTGAATATCGATAAGCCATAATTACTCCGATTATTAATGCCATTAAGTGGGCTAAAATTTGCGTAGAATCATCGTTTGATAGAGCCTCGCCGAAATCAGGGGATAGAGTTCTAAAAGAAAAAAGTACGATATTTGGGATTAAAAGAAGAGCAAGTGAAATCAGTCCAGAACGCTGTGCCACAACTGTTCGTCGATTGTTATGGGTTTGAATTTTCGTGCAAATCGATTCTGACCGGTTAGCACTATTAGTTGCCATTTGTTCGATATCATGTGGAACCTGTGATCATAGTATCTTCAATTGTCAGAAGCCATGAGGATCCGATCAAAGTTGTCGAGTCAGTTCGTTCAATTTTTCCAGAATGGGATCCCGATAATGCACTAGAAAATTCTGATTTCCCAATAAGAAGGAATTCTGAGGAAATAAGCGGAAGCGTAGATTCACTTGATAATCTTCTATCAATATTGAGAGAAAATCGGGTGCTAGACACAGCCCTCGATGCAATGGCAATGCGGGCTGATGAAGAAGGAACTGTTTTCAGTCTCTCGAGGCAGTCAGCATCTATAGGCAAGGTCTCATTTAATTTGGGAGATAACCCACTTGGAGGTACAATGGAAGTTTCTTTGTCCGGTCCAGACATTATCCTCTGGCTAGAGCAGGCTACATGGCACAAGGGGAGGGACGATGTGCCACGAGAAGTCGGTGATGAGTTAGCGATGAGTGAAACCGGAGAGGCTTCGGAGTGGTTCGGATCTAGAAGTAGTTAGCGAGATATTAGTCCGTATAATGTATCTGATTGAGGGATTTGCAAATCGATGTAATGATGCCATATTGTTCTTTCAATGGCAATTTCTTCTCACTTGGAAGGTGAATGAATAGTACAACCGGTTGATGCATTTCTGAGGAAGCTAGTAGTGAGCGATAGTATGTCTCATTACAAACAAAACCGCCAGCGTCTTCGTTCCATCTGATTTTTGAAAAATCTGCCAGATAGTTGTCAATGAAGTTTTGCGGAACTTTTGTTTCAAGGATTGCATTTCCTGTGGATATGGTTCCTGAAGTAAGTTGTCTGCCGGAATTATCTGCGATTTTCATGTGAAAATTATTCCTAGCGTATCTCTCAAGAAGGATTTCATTGGCATTTTCCGAGAATCCTAGATGGAGGATTGCATCGAATTTTTCCCCACTTTCTATCCTGTCGGATACCTCTCTTGAGCCAGTTTCGTCCACTGCAAGTATAGTGGTGCTTATTTTGAAATCAAATACTTCTTCTGCGGAGATTAGCTCTACAACCTGTTGAGATATATTTCTCTTGAAATTTGAAAATGTCCCAAATCCAGTTAACAGTAACCCCTCATGCATGGTTTTCGCCATCACTATCTGTTGTTGTCGTTTTCGATGATAATATGGTCGGCAAATTCATCCGCTTACAATTGCCGCAAACAATATGGAAGGGGAGTTCGTAGTCAAAGTTGAGGCGATCGAAGACGATGGTTTCAGGCCTTTGGGCGTTGTTTCTGCTATTTGGAGCGAACTGAGCGGCGGCGTTGGCCCATGGGGTGCAATCCGTCCACTTTTTGCAGTGGTGCTCTCTCTCGTCCCATTCCTATTCTTAGGACAGCATTTCAATCGTCAACACAGGAAGGGAGGAGAGTGGTTTCTAATTCAGTTTCCACTAATTGCGGCGTTTCTGTGGCCCTTTCTTTTCGTGTGGTCGATAGCCGATGCTTGGTGGGTTTCCAGTGGCATAGTAGCATCTTCAGAGTCGATGAATAACTAGAAGTCATCATCTAGTGAGAGTGGGCTAAAGAGGCCCCCTGGAGTTGATACTTCGGAAAGTTGTTTGCGAATTTCGAATTCCCAGTCGCGAAATTCACGAAGTGCAGAGACAAATTCCAGTTGACTCTCATTGAGTATTGTTCTGACCAGAGTATCCAAAATATCCATCCTATCCTGATCGACCCTTTCAATTAACTTCTCGAGTGGGAATGAATCGATACCGGATGTGGTTTCTGACTCCAAAGAGTCACTGGGAAGTGGATTTAGAAGGATTTCTGGTAATTCTTCCCCCTCTTCGGTGGCAGCTTTCTGTAGAGAATCCAT
>CAXEIX010000099.1:0-4022 GCA_963996605.1 uncultured Candidatus Poseidoniales archaeon
CGTCTCAGCAATGACTCCCAGGGAGGGCACCTCGAGTGTTACGGACAACGATAGCACCATGCCAGCGACTCCAATCATGCCACCCTCTGGTTGACTCCTGCTCACGTCGATGTCCCACTTCTCGAGATCTTTCCGGAAATCTCTGTCAGAGCAAACTGCGTAAATCGCCCTGCATTCCGGTTCTGCAGCCAATCCCGCTAGTACAAGCAAACGACTCGCCTCAGAATCGCTTGCCAATCGAAGAATCGACTCTGCTACCTCGAACTGCCCGGGAGCGGTCATCGGCTGCATGACTCCCGTGACGATGCACACGCTCTCGCCATTGGGGAGAATAACCTCCAGAATATCTAGTCTTGGTGGTCCGATCAGACCCTCATCGGACATTGTCGCATGAGGGGGGAAGTCGGGGTGCAGGATCCATCCGATGGTTCTTGAGGGGTGCTTCTCGATCAGGCCATCGACCAGGATCTTCCCAACGTTTCCTACTCCAGGAACGGCTTCCAGCACCATTGAGTGCTTTGGGAATCCTTCTCCCTCAAGCCAATGGACTCTGGTCCTATTCACGAGTCATCATCCTTCCTGGGGCTCGGTAGGGATTTCACCCATTTCTCACTACCAGCATCCTGCCTTTTCCTACGCCTGGTCCCCTGTGGGTCCTCTGGGGAGAACTTCAGAGCCGTCGCTGACTCCATCTTTCCGCCACACTCCTTGCATTTCGTGCCAAGGCCGAATGACTTACACTTGATGCAGCGTTGAAGCCTAGTTCTAGCCATGGACGAAGATGAGCCCCTCGATGAGGTTCATGAAGTATCTTCCCATATTGTGGCATTCAGAGCCTTTCAATGGCTATCGACCCTTCAACGGACCCGATCTTCTTCGACGCAGCCTCTTGGGCTGCTTCCCATACAGCCTCTGCTGAGGGATAATCTGGTGCTTTGATGTCAACCCTGTAGTTGGGTGCCCCATCATAATGGCAAGTAAGTGTGACCTCTTCTTCCCCATCCGCGCAGTTCTCTGCAGCCTGTAGAGCACCACTGATCGCACCGACTCCTTCTGGCCCCCATACCTTGATCTCGAACAAACCCCTAATTTCCACGAATGGAGGAACGATATTCTCGATTGCCAGTTCGGTAACGATTGCTATCCATTTTCCCTCGAATCCAGCATCCTCTAGTGCACTCTCAGTAATTGCGCACTCCTCCAGAGCCCCATAAAGGGAGCCAAAGGAATCCCTCATCCCTTCCGAAACTGCAGACGCCTCCCCCTCGTCCCAACCAATCCTCTCCGCGGCAACCCTCATTATCTGGGCCGCTCTTTGCTCATTCTTCCAGGACTGGAGAGCGTCCCTCCTACGTTCCTCGGAAACGGATTTAATCGAGAGTGTAACGCTATCCCTCTCTTTCTTAATCCCGATTACTTTGGCCACTACTCTCTGGCCCTCTCTAATGTGGGTCCTGATGTTCCTGACCCACCCGGTAGCGATTTCTCCAATGAATACGAAACCCTCCCTCTCCGGATAGGTATCTAGGTCTAGATATGCGCCGTTCTCTTTCACGCTCTTCACCGAGCAAACGACCAACTCTCCTTCTTCAGGCCAGTCGTTCGCTAAATCTGCCAAGATGTCGCCCTCTAGTTAAGAACCTCAATCACGGTACATCCGGTTAGGTTGGCAAGCCCGCCAGCTGGTTCTGCAAGGGTTGATCCGCAAATTGGGCAGGCTACTGTAGTCGAAGCCCTATCAAATAGAGTGGCCTCGTTCCCGCAGTCTTTGCAACTCACTCTTAGGAATTTTCCAGCCATTAGTTCACCTCAATTATCTACAAGTTCAAACTTTCTAGCTCTCTTACCTTTTGGGGAATGGGCCTTTCCGGTCTCTGTACACCTGAATATTAGATTCACCCTCTTGGTGGGCTTCTCACCCGATGGCTTCGGCCGTGGAAAACCTCTGTATCCCGAAGTAACTCTCCTGAAGCGCCTCTGACCCCACTTTAGCTCACTAGCCCTTCTCTTCTTGACTCTCTCAACGGTGTGCTCGGTATGCTTTCCAGCAGAGGGGCTGTAACGCATAATTTTCCTTGGCATCTTGACCATTCTTGCCCCACCTAACTTCTTGTGCGCCGCGAGCCACCGATGACCCGTATATGAATCTAGTCGAGCGACTCAACCAGATTGGCAGACCATTCCCAAGAAAAACACAAGAATCTAGTCATTGCCCGCAATTCATGTTTGGTGGCGATGAAGTGATTTGGGCATCGCTAATCATCATTTCAATTGGAAATAGTTTCCATCGTATGGGGCCATCCTTTGAGAGAAGTCGATTCGGTTTCCCATTGATACTATTGGGCTTGACTTGTCTTGTACTGCTGCCAGATGAGTTATCAGAAGGAGGAACAGAACTGAATGAATCAATTCTAAGATCAGTTTCAATTGCATTGCCCTTTTTGCTTGGTGCTATGCTTATTCTTCGTAATTCTCCAACTTATGGGGAACGCAGAATGCTAGGCATTGTTACTGGATGGGGCTTGGTCTCAGTATCATGGGCAGTCCTTTTCACTGAGAGCAATGCATTCTCGATAATAGGTTCAACTAGTGGTATATTCGCACTACTGGGAATTTTAGTAGGCCTAATTTCAGTCATTATCGGAACATACATGGCTGAGAGATCCTCAGGACTGAGGGATGAATCCGAGCCACTATCCAATGAGGAAGGTATGCTAGTAAGGACGATCCTGGAAAGGCGATTGGGAGGAGATTAGTATGGGAATTGGACTCTCGGAGGCACTGCTTCTTGTTTCAGGGGGGTGTCTACTTTTCTCATCATTCGCACTAATCCATTTTGCTTCGACTTACAACCCACACAACCGCTCACTTGCCTTTTTATCTACAATTATCATTGGGATTGCCTCACTATATGCAGCCAGCACCTCCACAAACCATGGTAAATCGGAATCATTGGAATTAGCAATGACCACGGCAATGTTGGGTTTACTAGGGCTATTGCCAATCTTTTTGGTAGCAATTACATTGGTATTGTTCAGGATAAGCCTCTTAACAAATCGGTCGGTGGACGCGTCGTCTTAGTAGGGTGAAACGTATGTCGAAGGGTACACCGAGTATGGGCAAGAGGCAGAAATCCACCCATATTCGTTGCAGGAGATGTGGGCGCCATTCGTATCACAAGCAAAAGGGCCAATGCGCAAGTTGCGGGTATGGTGATACGGCCAGACTAAGGAAGTTCAGATGGAACAAGCGCAATAGGTCCATGTACCAGAAGAAGTGATGCATCCGGAAACGCCTAAGGCTTGGTTGCATACCCGAGAATGGTAGCCGATGTGCGGGATCATCGGAATAGTTGGCGCTCCGGGAAATCAAGTCGCTAATTCTGTCTACGACGGACTCATTGTGCTACAGCATAGGGGACAAGATGCAGCTGGAATAGTTACCAGTGATTCTGACAATATCTGCCACCGTAGAGCAAACGGACTAGTCCGAGATGTCTTTCTTGAGCGCCATATGGAGAAATTGGTCGGAACAATGGGAATAGGTCACGTAAGATATCCAACCGCGGGGTCAAACTCTTCAGCAGAGGCACAGCCATTCTATACCAATACCCCATTTGGAGTCAGTCTAGCGCATAATGGAAATTTGAATAATACTCCTGACATAATCTCCGGGCTACTAGAATACGATCATCGACGAATTAACACTAGTTCTGATTCTGAGGCCCTCCTCAACCTTTTCGCTGCAGAAATCCAGAGATCAGTAGATGGCAGACCAGGGGGGATGGACGCTCTAGAAGAGGATGACATCTTCCGAGCAGTCGAGAGGACTCACCTGAGGGTAGAAGGAAGCTACAGTGTAGTGTGCCTGATCACTGGATGGGGCATGGTTGCATTCAGGGATCCAAATGGCATACGGCCACTGTTTATGGGAAAGAGAGAGTCCGACAACTTCACGGAAAGGCTGGTATCTTCAGAAAGCGTAGTTTGTCAGTCACTCGGCTTCGAGATGGAAAGAGACGT
>CAXEIX010000100.1:0-3995 GCA_963996605.1 uncultured Candidatus Poseidoniales archaeon
TCGAACCCAGTGGCTCTCCGATCCAAAGCATGGGGGCATCGTCTCGCTCCCCCTCTCCTATTGCGACCCGCCCATCGAATGGGACCGAGTCGAAGACTTCACGCATTGCTTCCACGGCTGCTCCATCAGCAGCCTTTCCATCGCCTAGTCCCTTCCATTTTGAGGCAGCAATTGCTGCTGCCTCAGTCGCCTTCAGAAATTCTGGGATCAGGTCCGCTGTTGGCATGTCCTTGTGAAGGGGTTCGAGAAATCAAACCTATGGGTGTATCTTCTTCTTCCGTAGTACCCTGATCCCTTCGATTGAGACAGTTGGATACTGGCCGTTTTCGTCCTTCTCAATGGGTTTCAGCATATCCCATGCACAAAGTAGTCCAGCACTAACTCCGCAAAGAGCCTCCATCTCAACTCCAGTGGTCCAGTGAGTGCGAACAGTAACTGTGCAATGCAATTCCTCCTCGGCAATCTCCCATTCAACATTGCAAGCCTCGATTGGTATGGGGTGGCAATGAGGGAGTGTACGAGGTGTCTCCTTGACGGCTTGAATTGCGGAGATGGTGGATGCTTCTCTGACGTCCCCCTTAGGAGATTTTCCATTGATGACAGAGTCTATGGCCTCCTTGGAGAGGCGAATAGACCCAGTAGCAGTAGCTTCTCTCTCGAGGATTGGCTTTGATCCCACATCCACTATTCCCAAAGAGTCGCCCCCGACATCATACTAACCCGAGGAGGCAGTCCCTATTCAGAGGCTCGGAAAGAGGATCTTGAGTTATTATCGATCAACCAAGACCTGCCTTCCAGAACTCTCCATCCTCTCTAATCTCCTTCTTCCAGAGTGGGGCCTGCTTCTTTAATTCTGAGATTAGCCACGAGCATGCGGAGAAACCCTCTGACCTGTGGGCCGATCCTACGTGGATACAAACTATGTTCTCGTCGGGTTTAACCGAGCCTATCCGATGGGCCATGACCACTGATTTTACTCCAAACTTGGATATCGACTGGTCTGCTATGCTCCTAAGCACATCTTCCAGTCTGTCTTCCCAAGCATCAAATTCGAGGCTCTTAACCGAGAAACCATCTTCCATCCCCCTAGTAATCCCTACAAAACTAACTATGCTGCCGCATCCTTCTGAATCAACCAAGCCTCTCAGTTCAGCGGTGTCGAGGGGGCCTCTGGCTATCTCGATATGCACGGCCATAGTGCGCCATAAGATTACTCGCTTGAAATCGACGGATGACCCAACTGTTCAAGCGAAAGTAATGATTCGCAATATTGTGAGCGATGAAGTGCATATCCTTGGGGCTGGACTATCTGGTTTGGCTGCAGCCACTATTTTGGCCCGATCCGGTAAGGATGTCCACGTCCATGAGATAAGAAAGGATAGTGGGGCGAGGTTTGATGGTGACTTTCAAGGAATAGAGAATTGGACTGGTGAAGTAGACTTCTTTGACGAGTTGGCAGAGTGGGGTTTTGATACGAACGAGTTCAAATCCGATGCATTTGGAATAATCGACCTGATCCATCCAGATGATGTGGTCACTCATCCAGAAACAGATGGAGTGGCATTCAGAGTGGTCGAAAGGGGAACGGCTGGACACACAATAGATCAGGGTTTCAAGAGGATGGCTTTGGAATCAGGGGCTAAAATCCACTATGGAACCAGAAAACCGTCCGAAGAATGCGACATTGTGGCCGCTGGACCAAGAGAATCTAGTGCTGTCGCATACGGAGAGATCTTTGAGACCACACATCGAAACATAGTGGCATTCCAACTAAATGACAAATTGGCCCCAGGTGCATATTCTTACTTGATCATCATCGACGGAATAGGTCTGATTTGTACATGCCTTTGGAGGAAGCAGAGGAAGAGCGGTCGTTATCTTGACGAGACAATTGCTTGGTACGAGGAGAACTACGATCTGAATAGGAAACCTATCAAGAGGGTTGGAGGCAAAGGGGACTTTGGCCTACCGACCAAATACGAACACGAAGGGAGGTTCTACGTCGGAGAGGCGGGCGGATTGCAAGACTTCATGTGGGGTTTTGGGATGAGATACGCAATAACTAGTGGGGTTCTCTCTGCCAAAGCCATACTTGGAGAGTTAGATTACGAGAAAGAAATCAGAGGACGGCTGGTTCCGCTAGTTAGAGCCAGTGCGATTAACCGATTCCTGATGAACAGGGTCGGAGACAGAGGATTCAAGATTGTGGCTAATCAGTGGATGAGAGACCAGAGAAGGAAGGGGGATGGTTTGAGTTTCATGCGTTGGCTGTACAAACCTGGCCTGATTCGGAGAGCACTCTGGCCGATAGTGAAAATTGGGATGCTTAGGAAAAAGGTCCTCTCCGATGGGAGAGTAGTTCACAGAATGCCATTCAGGAAACCCCTAGACAGAGACACCTGGGAGCCCAGTGAAAGGGCTAGGGAGATACGGGAAGAGTGGGATTCTATCAGGAAAAGCGGTGGAAAACTTTCTTTCCAAGAGTCGGATAGTTAGCCTAGATCGTCCTCCGTTTGGTTGATATGGCGGAACTCGGTCGTGCAAGTATGACAACATGGCCCGAGTTAAAGCCCATGAAAAACCACCTCGTAAACTACGGGGTGACAGAAAACGGAGTAGCGATAATCGAACTGGCATCTGATTCCGATGGAGATCCCATTGAGGGGGATAGGACGGCTGTTAACACCTACACGAGGGAGATGTGGCACGACATTGATGATGCTATCCTGAGCGCCAGATTTGATGATGATGTCTCAGTAATTCTTCTAACTGGTCATGGCGAGAAGTTCTTTTCTGCTGGAGCTAGCATCAAGTATCTGAACAAACTCACTCCACGATACAAGTATTTCTTCTGCCTTCATGCCAATGAGACTCTGTCGAGATTGGAGCAAACGCCAAAGATAGTTATCGCGGCTCTGAATGGGCATACCGTTGGAGGGGGTTTGGAAATTGCAATGGCTGCTGACATAAGAATCGCGAGAAAGGGTAACTTCCAGGTCGGACTACCTGAGGTCTCACTGGGCGTTCTAGCTGGGACCGGGGGGACTGCTAGACTTTCACGGCTTGTCGGAAAGGCTCGGGCAATGGAGATCATGGTTACTGGTAGGAAGTTCTCCTTCGAAGAAGCGAAGGATATGGATCTGGTTCATGACATCTATGATAGCATGACTCTGGAAGAGTTCCATCAGGATGTCATCGACTACTCTGGACGCTTCACACTCCCATTCGCTGCAGCAAAGGCGATCGGGAATATCAAGCGAAGCGTGCAGAGCGGACTGGAGATCCCGCTAGAATATCATCTGGCTTTGGAGCGCGAGTTGCAGTCCGACCTATTCCAGTCGGATGATGCTAAGACTGGCATCAAGGCATACGTCGACAAGCAGACGCCTAGGTTCGAAGGAAAGTAACCAGAGAAAGCTGTGTAGTTAAGAGAAGCAATCTCTGAAATACCCGTTTGTACTGGGACTATCAATGGCTGATACAGAGGTAGTAGAAAGTTACCCCACGAACTTTGAGACGTGGATTGAAGAATTCAATGAATGGCAGACTAGGATTGGATTCGATCCCTCTTGGCTGGGAGACTACAGATTCGACATAAAGTTCGACTGGGACACTGCTGGCAATGAGATAGAGTTCGGTGATTTCGAGGGTATGCCCAAGTGGGACCGGAGGATGCAGATCCCACAACAGAACATCATGGATGCGATAATCACCATGGTCAGTGTCCAGGGCGACACTGAGTTCGCGAGCGTCGAGCAGCAGAACCATCTTCTGGAAACGGCACCAACCGAGTACGACAAGAAGTCTGCTCTCAGAATCATGTGTGAAGAACAAAGGCACGGGTGGCAGATGGCCTACCTGCTTTGCACATTCTTCGGGGAACAGGGAGTCAGAGAGGCTGCGAAGCTCCTGGAGAGAAATGCACAGGAGGGGACGAGGATCCTGGGGTCCTTCAACGAGCCAATAGACCACTGGCTGGATTTCTTCATGTTCAC
>CAXEIX010000101.1:0-3961 GCA_963996605.1 uncultured Candidatus Poseidoniales archaeon
GAAACGGGGGAGATCTACCATGTTTCATTCAAGCCGCCCCCACCAGAACTTTCGAACAGACTCGTCCAAAGAAAGGACGACAATGAGGAAACAGTCAGAATGCGCCTAGCTGCCTATCATGATCAGACAAAGCCTCTTGGGGACTGGTATGGCAATATGGGGATTCTATCCTCGGTAGACGGAACCGGGACAATTCAGGAAGTTAGCCGATCCATCGCAAATGCGGTAAGAAATCTATGAGGTGGACAATGGCTGGAAGGGGCAGACGTTCAAGGAGGCGCAAGTCGGAAAGAATGAATGATGCAGAATCAGCGATTAGACATCTATCCGATGCTTTAGAGAGCAACCCTGGAGGGCATGTTCAGATTGCAGATAGTGCTGCGAGGCAAATTATCGCAATCGGAAAGAAGCACGGCGTTAGGCCGGCTTCGGAGATAAGAAGGAGGATTTGCCGAAGTTGTAAAAAATCTCTTTCACCAGGGGTAAACTCAAGAGTCAGAATTTCTTCGAAGATGCTGATTATAACATGTCTAGAATGCGGTAGAACAATGCGACAAGGTCCTGGTTTCGGAGGTCAAGATATTGAATGATAATGCCCCTAGAAGGATCATAAATCTGGCCAAGAGTCAGGATCTGGAAGTTTCCGTAAGAATCGGAAGGATAGGGGCCACTGAGTCAGTAATCTCTGAACTTTCAGATCAACTATCAAGAAAGAAACTCGTCAAGGTGAAGGCAAACAAAGGGACAACATCTGACAGGCAACAGAGAAACTCATTATTTAGAGAAATAGCCGAATTGACCAGATCTAATCTGGTTTTCCAGAGAGGGAATGTTGCTGTGTTCTGGTCTGGCAAGTAGAGTATCGAAAAAGGGGGCCAAAACACATATTTCCATATTTTTCGCCGAAGAGTCTAACTCTTCAGGGAGATTTCAAAGTGCGATATCGAAGTGTCTTGGAGGGCCCGTGGCCAGCAGTCTCATATTCACCTAATCGGAGGGATGCATTATGAACATCGTCAGGACAGTACGGGCCCGGGTTATCTTTGCCGGATATGTCCTTCTACTGCTAACCATTTTCATTCCATCTGTCATGGCTGCTTCCTCTACTTCTGGATTATGGGAGCCGCCAGAGATGCCGAGTTGGGCAGTACCTGCATCTTTCGCCATTCTAATCGCGGTATACACGCTAATTATTTTCGAAGTCGTGCACCGGGCTCTTGCTGCTGCTCTAGGTGGAGTGGCGGCTGTTGTCACCCTGCATTTCATCGGCGACGGACCGGACCTCGGAACAGTCGTGACATGGATAGACGAGGAAACAATCGGACTATTGATCGGTATGATGGTAATAGTTGACATACTCGGAAAAACAGGGCTTTTCGAGTGGGCTGCCGTACAGGCCTATGCCCTTAGTGGAGGCTCTGTTTGGAGACTTTCAGTCATACTCTGTACGATAACAGCTGTATTTTCCGCATTCCTTGACAATGTAACGACAATTTTACTGATCGTCCCAGTTACTATTCAGATAGCCAAGGTCCTGGACTTGGAACCAGTCCCACTAATAATCGCAGAAGTGATGTTTTCTAATATCGGTGGGGCAGCAACACAAATCGGAGATCCTCCGAATATTATCATCGGTGCCCAACTATCTTCACAGGCTCTATCTGATACGGGCATAGCAAATCAGGGGATTACATTCATAGATTTCATCATCCATGTTGGACCTGCAGTGGTAATAGTAATGGCACCTTCCTTCTGGCTGTTATCCAAGTTGGAATCCGCTGGGCTATCTGGGGAGAAACATCGAAATGTCGATTTGCTGAGGCTTAGATATGGAATCAAGGATGTCCAATTACTAAAGAAATCAGGTGCGATTTTAGCATTAGTTATCTTAGCTTTCTTTGCACACTCTGCATTCCACCACCCTCTCCTCACAGTCGCCACAATTGCGATAGGTGGTGCTATTCTCATGCTCTTGGTTACTTCGCCACATCACGTAGAGGAACAACTAGATGCGGTTGAGTGGACAACAATAATCTTCTTTGTAGGCTTGTTCATAATGATTCATGGCCTTGAGAACATGGGGATGATTGACACTATAGCCGACGGAATTTCGGATACCATAAAGGGAGCCTCAGAGCAAAACCGGCTCATGGTATCGGTACTTCTACTACTATGGGTATCCGCCATCGCCTCTGCATTTATTGACAACATACCATACACTGCTACCATGGTTCCAGTCGTAATCAAACTAGCAGAAGATCCAGAATTGGGATTGGAACTTGCCCCTCTAGCTTGGGCATTGGCACTAGGGGCTTGCTTGGGAGGGAACGGCACCATAATCGGGGCTTCTGCTAACGTGGTCGCTGCCGGACTAGCCGAGGAATCAGGTTATGACATATCATTCAATCGATTCTTCAAAACAGGATACCCAATCATGCTTCTGAGCGTAGCACTGGCGACAGTTTACTGTATAGTCAGGTACGCAATAGAATGGGATAATGGAATTATCCCGACAGCTATCATTGGAGCTATGATGATAGCATCTTTATCGCTAACGCCAATGATCTATGGCCCCCCTCCCAGAGAGTCGAAAATTGATTATGAGTTGGAGTAAGTGAAGAATGGTAGAGCCAATCAACACTTCATGCGGCGTTTGCGGGATGGAGCTTCGTCAAATCGGAATATGTCCTGCCTGCGGCCATAATCAAAATACCTTGGACGATCAAGAAGGTATCAGACAGATAGAAATTGATTTACCCTACGGAATTGATTTTGCTCCTCAGGATATAAAAAAAATCTGCATCCCATACGGAATAAATGACGCCCCATAACCCTAATATTTCGTCATTTTACACCATTGTTCTCCGTTGTACGTTGTGGCTAGTTCCCCGTCTTATTCAAATACCATCGGCAGGTCGCAAGCCTGCTTTGTGCGCTCTGATAGATTGCCTATCAGGGTAAGTGGTTGAGGCTGCTGCGCCCTGCGGGGAGACGTAGTGGCCTGAGAAACCAGAATTGATATGCCTGGACACCAGAGGCCTCACAATAGTGAGTACCGAAAGAAATAATGATGCTACAACCCAATTGGGGGATGGCTCGGCTCGAGAGCCGACGAAGGTCGTGACAAGCTGCGATAAGTCGCGGGGAGAGGCATGAATCTCTTTGATCCGCGAATTGCCGAATTGGACCTCCTGACAATAGTCATTCCTCGTTTTTACAACGTAGGAAAGGGAACCCCCCGAACTGAAGCATCTCAGTAGGGGGAGGAAAAGAAATCAATTGAAATTCCGTGAGTAGTGGCGAATGAAAACGGAATAGGACAAACCGAATCTCCTTGGGAAACCTTGGAGAGATGTGGAGTATGGACACTAGTAGCCTAAGTCCGGGAAGTAGAAGTCGTCCTGGAACGGCGCACCAGAGAGGGTGAAAGTCCCGTATACGTGCCGGATATGGCCATGTAGTGGATCCTGAGTAGCGTGCGTTGGATATCGCGCGTGAATATGGGAGGCAGAGACTTCCAATCCTAAATACTACTCGAGACCGATAGTTGACAAGTAGCGTGAGCGAAAGCTGAAAAGTATCCTTAGCGGGATGTGAAAAGAACCTGAAACCAATTGGGAACAAGCTGAATAGGCGTGAAAGCGAAGATATGAGCAGCGTCTATTCGTGCGTTTCGAAAAATGCCCCTGGGAGTTCTGATCATTGGCGAGGTTAAGCAGTCGATCTGCGTAGCCGTAGGGAAACCGAATAGTCCGCAGCCGCAAGGCGAGGGACTGGGTGTGCTCGCCCGGAGTCAATGGTGGGAGACCTGAAGCCCGTCGATCTATGCCTGGCCAGATTGAAGCCCGACGAAAGTTGGGTGGAGGATCAAACCGTTGCTGATGTGCAAATCGCTCGGATGAGCTTGGTATAGGGGTGAAAGTCCAATCGAGATGGGCAATAGCAGGTTCCGCGCGAGACT
>CAXEIX010000102.1:0-3940 GCA_963996605.1 uncultured Candidatus Poseidoniales archaeon
ACCGGTTCCCGAGGAAATGTTCCTTGATGCTGTGAAGAGGGCCGTGAGGGAGAACTTCAGAAGGGTCCCGCCGATGGGCAAGGGGGCTCTCTATGTCAGGCCCCTTCTATTCGGTAGTGGGGAAATCCTAGGGGTTGCTCCTGCTCCAGAGTTCACATTCCTAGTGTATGTCTCTCCCGTGGGTCCCTACTTCAAAGGAGGAATTACCCCTACTTCACTAAGAGTATCCGACGAGTTCCACAGGGCTGCCCCAGGAGGTTCTGGGGGAGTCAAGGCGATAGGAAACTACGCACCGGGGATGGTGCCGTCGAAGATGGCGAAGAAGGAGGGATACTCGGAGATAATCTATCTCGATGCCGTGAATCACAGGTACATCGAGGAGGTCGGCGCCGCCAATTTCTTCTGCGTCAAGGATGGGGTCATATCCACTCCAGAATTGACCGGTACCATTCTTCCAGGGGTAACCAGGGCATCTGTCATGGAACTAGCGGAGTCCAAGGGTTACGAGGTTAGGGAGGAGAAGATAGACGTCGAGTACGCGCTTGACGCAGACGAGTGCTTCTGCGTCGGAACAGCAGCGGTGATTTCCGCAATCGGAACCATAGAGCACGGAGATAGGGTCGTCGAGTACTGCGGGGGGGACGTCGGCCAGGTAGCCATGGAGATGTACGATGCTCTGACTGCGATCCAGCAGAGGCGTGCACCGGACGAGTTCGGCTGGACCGTCTCAGTGGAATAGATCAGCCTAGGACCTCAGAACCATTCCCCTTGATCTGGGGAGAGAAGGCACGAATCCCCACCTCTCGTAGAATCCGTCCACGTCTGCCATGAGGTTGATGTATGACTTCGGGGGTGCTTCTCTGAGCAGGTATTCCATCAGCGCGTTCATGATGATGGTGCCACCCCCATTTCTCTGGAATTCCTCGATTACTAGCATATCGCAGATGACGAAGATAGTCCCGCCATCTCCTATGACTCTGCCCATTCCCACTATGTCATCCGAATCCTCAAGCCTCAGAAGCACCGAGAAAAGCTCCTGCCCGAGTCCCTTGACCGATCCTTCTCGCGAGCGCGTTCGCATCCCTGCTTTCGCCCTGAGGCTCAGGAAGGTATCGGCATCGGGAACTCCCTCTTCTACCCTGAACAAAGCCTCACTTCCGACCGAACTTCTTCTTCCTCTGTCCACTCTTGCGGTGCTTGAATGACTTGCGTTGAGCACGCCTCCTCCGATCTCCCTTGGCAGGACCCTTAGACGCATCCTTGCCCTGTTCCTTCGCATCCTGGGATCTCTTCCTCAGTGCAGTTCCGATTGCCTTCATTACTCCTTCTTTGCTGCTCTCCCCAGTAACTTCCAAGACGTGCCTCGGAGGCATGACGAGCCTTCCTTCCTTTGCGTATGGTCTTGAGGGGTGACTGGCCTCGGGTTCCTGCCTCATCTTCCTGATTCCGGCGCTGCGGGCAGCCCAAACCACTGATTCCAGAGTTGGTTTTGGAATACTGGCTTTCTTCGAGACCCTTCGCCCGTCTGAACGGCTAAGCCTAGAATCGAAGTATCCGGTCCACAGGGTCATCTCCTCCTTAGCCGCCATGCTATCGCCCTATCCCTGAGTGCTGTGTGACTTGAGGGCTTCGTGCCTCATTCTTCCACGAGTACGCCGCTGACTACACCGTGCATACCAGGCCTGCTCGTCACCCTGACGAGTCCTTTGTCCGTTTCCAGAACTGCCCCCTTGGTCACGATGTTCCTTCTAACGAAGTTAGGATCTGCATCGTTTCCGACCACTGTCTTTACAGTGGCTCTGACAGTCTTGCCGTCCTTTGTATTGACGTTAACCTGGTTTACTGATAGGGTCCTGACCGTCTGCGAGCCCGCCCTCTTCCGGTAGTTCTTGCGGGCATCGGTCTCGCCCACGTATGCCAACTGCTCCTCGCTGGCGACTTCGGTCCTGCGCTTGCCCCTGTAGCGGTTCGGACGCTTCAGACGCCCACCTGTGGGCTTCCTGCGTGAAATGCCGTGCCACTTCGCCATGCGTCTCGCCGACCTGCCTGCCTTATTTCAATCGATTGGAGGTCGAGAATTCTACTTCCAATGCTCGCCGAGGTCTTTAGCTGCAGACTCAATTGCTTCTGTGAGCTCTTCGTAACTTCTAGCAACGGGGAATTGGGGGAACTCGTCGATCACATTATCTGGTGGCCTGAATAGGATTCCTGCACTCGCAGCTGAAAGCATGGTGGTGTCGTTGTAGGAATCACCAGCAGCGATAACGTGGTAGTTCATCCCGATCAGGGACTCGACAGTCTTCCTCTTGTGGTCCTCGTACCTAATCTCCCAGTCCCCTACCCTCCCGGTGTCATCTATGACCAAAGTGTGGCACAATAGGGGGGGGTGTCCCAGCTTTGCCATCATCGGCTTGGCAAACTGGGAGAATGTATCTGAGAGTATTAGAGTCGGCCATCTCGACTCTAGCGATTGTAGAAACTCGAGTGCTCCGTCCATAGGATCCATGGACTCTATCGTCGAGGTGATGTCCCCTATCTTGATATCATGCTGATCCAGGATTCCGATTCTGTAACTCATCAGAAGATCATAGTCCGGCTCGTCCCTGGTTGTCCTCCTGAGTGCCTCAATCCCGGTTCTCTCCGCGACATTGATCCAAATCTCGGGTATCAGCACCCCCTCTAGGTCGAGGCACACAGCAAGCATCGAGCAGCGCTGAGGGCGCTGCGCTTCAAGTGTGTGCTTTCGGCATATTCTTCTGCCTACCTGCTTGTCAGTGAATCATGGTGGACAAGAGGCTCAGGAGGAGGACCCCGGTGAGAATCAAGCAGATCAGGGGTGTTGCCGATGAGTTATCATCTTGGATGGGCCATGAGGTGAGCCTCGATGGTTTTCTCGAGCAGGCGCATTACCAGGAGACTGACCTAATCTTAGTAGATAGAGTCCCTCTTGCGATGAAGATTGAGATTGGTGGCGAAATGGGTTGGTACCCCACGCTAAGGGGGATTGCCAAGTGGAACGTCGAGAACTCATGGGTGGCTGTAGACTCGGGAGCTATCCCATTTCTGGAAAACGGGGCCGATTGCATGGGAGCGGGAATCCACATTGCCGATCCGTCTCTCCAGAAAGGCGACTTCGTCTGGATTAGGAGTCAGGAGACTGGTGAACCACTTGCATCGGGAACTGCATTGCATGGTGGCGAGGAAATGATGTCGATGACAAATGGGAAGGCAATCTCCACCATCCACTGGGTCGGAGATGATCTCTGGGAACTTGAAGTCTGAGTGGTCAGTATTCATTTGCAATGAGTCTTACGACAAACCATGAGAAAGCTCTGGGCGCTTCTACTAGTCTGTGCTATTTCTCTCCCGGTAAGCGCTTCTCAGGGAGGAGTAAATGAGTCTACTTCTCTTGATGGTACTGGTATCAAGACACTGGACTACGACGGGGTAATGAGAACAAACAACGAAAGCGCTGATTTCGGTGTAATCCTTCAGATAGAGGATGACTCAAACATTTCCAACATCAGGTGGGTGACCCAAGTTTGCATCAACACTGGAGTCTGCTACCCCCCTGAGGAGAGCCAGATGGATCGAGGTGATGACGGTTCATTCGGCTCATATCTTGATACCGAGCCCGGGTACTCGTACATCAACTGGAAATTCATCATTGAGATGGAGGACGGATCTGAGTCCCAAGTCCCAGATGTTGGCTTCGGTTGGAAAGTCTGGTCCGACTGCTGGTACGAAAATGGCACCTGGGGGGGTTACTCGACCAAATGTCAGCCTGACGACTCGAGATCCATACCAGGCTTCGAAACGACTCTTGCAATTGCCTCCATATCCCTGGCGACACTGATGATTCGGCGTGAGTGAGTAGGAACATGGCTGAATCTGAGGGACCAGGCTTCATCGACTTGGAGTTCATCGAGGTCGACAGCGA
>CAXEIX010000103.1:0-3937 GCA_963996605.1 uncultured Candidatus Poseidoniales archaeon
ATAGCTCGACGGGATTAAGTGGAAAAATATTGTTAGCTTGTTGCGAGGGTTCTCTTTTGCCCTATCGATGTGGAAAAAACACCACATAATAATATTAATAAAAGTGATACTGAAACAAATATCGATCCAAATTTGATATAGAAAAATGAGAAGATTAATTGCTCATGTATTTGTTAACAAATCATAGTAGAAATCTTAGAAACCTAGTCACTCTTATTACCAGAAACATAGTCGCTGTGGAAACCTTACGAGAAGCAAACATACCAATATTGGGTTGGAATTGAGTTTCGTGATGGTTTTACCGAAGTGAAAAAAAATGAGAGGAAATATTTTCGAAGAGATTCTGGGGCAGGATAGTCTGTTTGTCGACAGAAGAGCCTTTGACCACGCATTCGAACCTGCTCGTCTACCCCATAGGGAGCACGAAGTTGATTCCTTAGTAAGGAATCTTGTTGATGCGTTAAACGGACATATTCCATCGAATATGCTTCTCTACGGGGTTCCCGGTTCGGGGAAGACGGTGGTAACGAGATTCGTACTAGGTCAACTTAGAGAAAAGGGGCAGGAAATGGGGCAGACAGTAAATACCTACGAGATTAACTGCAGGAATGTTGACACCAAATATAGAGTTGTTCAGACTATTGCAACTCAATTGGCCCAGAGAGGAGATGCCCCCGTTCCATTCACTGGGTGGCCTACTGACCGTGTTCTTGAGACGGTTGTTTCAAGGATGAGCAGGATCGGCGGAGTACACATTATTGTGCTTGATGAAGTTGACAATCTAGTCGATAAGGGCGGAGATGATCTCCTTTACGCACTCACCAGTTTGAACACATTGCTAGGGGATGGAAGGTGTTCCATTATAGGAATAAGTAACGATCTACACTTTACTCAGCACTTAGACCCAAGAGTTAGCTCAAGACTAAGTCAAGAAGACATTGTCTTCCACCCATATGTAGCAACCGAGATTCAGAACATTTTGAATGAGAGGGCGACAATGGGAATCAAGGAAGGTGTTCTCGATGATGGAGTAGTCAGGCTCTGCTCCGCTCTTGCTGCCCAGGAACACGGTGATGCAAGAAGGGCTTTGGATCTTCTGAGAATCTCTGTCCAGAAGGCAGAGCAAAGGGCACAGGTCAGTGTGGACACTAAGCATGTTAGATTGGCACAAAGCCAGTTAGAATATGACCAGGTCACTCCAGTAATCAAGACACTGCCCCTTCATCAAAAATTAGTTCTTTTCTCAATTTGTCTAAATGAAGAAAACGGATTAAGGAATATTTCTACAGGCGAGGTGTACAGAACATATTCCGAAGCCTGCTCAAAGATTGGGACCGAGCCGCTGACAACAAGAAGGGTTTCTTCGTTACTTAACGAGATAGACACAATGGGTCTTATTATGGCTAGGAATGTAAGCAAAGGTAGAGGGGGAAGGAGCAAGCAAGTTAACTCAGCAATCCCTAAAGCGATTGATGCAATTAGTCTGATGAGTGAGAGCGAACCGATGGTGAATGAGGCGTCAATGGGCAAGTACAATCTTCAAGGGCATCTCTAGGTTCAGTCCCGGCAACGATTAAACCGAGGCTGCAGGACGGCGGTTCGATGTCAGAGGCTGATCAAGAGTGGATGAGTTCTCTGATGAGACCCAGTAGCACGCTATCCGCTGGAGCATTTTTTATCGGAGTTTGGATGGCCTTTCTAGCGATAATCAATATCTTATTTGGGGCCTACTCAGATGGAAGAAGGGTGAATTGGATTGATTTCTTCACAAACGGCGCTGATACTAATTCGGCACATGATGTTGCGTTAGTTTTTCCAGATGATATTGTATTCATTTTACTAAGTTCTCTACTTATTGCTGCTGGGGCAATGGGCATGGGGGCGACCAGGGAGGATGGTTTTCGAGGTTGGCTATCCGGAATGCCACGAGAAAGAGTTGTGACCAGCACTTTTTCGACAGAGAATGGTCTTGGAAGAACTTTCGCTAGTTGGATGATCGTTGTTGGTTCTGCATATTACTTGATTTGGAGTTCTTTGGAATCGACATGGGTTGATCCAGGAGTTTACTCGGTGATGATTTCCTTCGTCATGGTTGGAATTGGCCTGAATTGGATTCAGGATGCGAAAATAGAGAGTTAAATCGCTTCGAAATCCGATAGTAGATTTCTGCATCTGGCCTTGGAATCCTCATCGCACCACCTAACTACAACTCCCTTTCCGGGTTGGCCGTAGACTACTACTGATCCAATAGGGGCCAAGGGGTGTAGAAGTAATGGAGCGAGGTCCTCCTCTCCTGTTACAATAATTAGGCTGCTATGTTCATTTTCTACCCATGATGACAGGGATTTACTGCAAGCATCAAGTAGTGAATTTGTCAACGATCCTGCTGGACTGGTGCACTGGATGATGTTATCGTACATATCTTGGTTAATGTCTCCACTACTAGGCCAGTGAGAGCGTTTAGTTTGGCCATCAATAAATGCCAGATCTGCTGTTCTACCTGCCTTTTGGAAGCCAAGAACGGTGACATCTCCAACCGCAATCAGCAGACCATTGAAATCAGGACTTTTCGAGATTATCGATAGTGCCTCATTTATCGCGATTGAAGTGTCTTCTTCTGGACCCTCAATTAGTTGACCAAAGGGAGTCTTCAGTTCAGCTTCTACTAGAGGGGTAAGTCGTGCACCTGAACTACTAATATTCTTAGGTATCCAAGAGTTTCCTTTTCTGTCCATCAACCCTTCCCTAATTTGAGAGCTGGAGATTATTTCTCCGTTCCAAGATAGGACACTGTCCGCGAGAACTAGTTCCAATGGTTCGAGTCCTCTTTCCTGCCTTTGCGAGTTTATTTCTAGGCAATTTGACATAGTCTCATTAGAACAAATTATTGCAGTGGCCTGACGAGTTTCTAGAGAGGGGCCGAAATCATCACTAAGTAAATGAACAGATATTCGTGAAGAGTGCGCAGAAGTGGCAATCTCCAAATCTGACTTTCTTTCCTCCCAATTCTTTATTCGAACATCCTTCGATTGGGCTATCTCATCGCTAGTTATCCATACCTGAATCTTTTCACAGTAAGATAGTCCAGCTTCGATGAGGGACATATGTCCTGAATGAAATCGGTCGAAAGTCCCCCCAATTAGTCCGATTCCGTGCATCGTCTTCCTACCTATTGGATCCATTGTATCATAGTGTGCCCCGGGGCGTAACGGCAACCTTCACTGCTTCACTCAGGCGCCTGACCCACCCCGGGACGTCTGTCGGACTGCGGGGTAGTCCCTTGATTCATTCTATTCCGTCCTCAGGGGACCTACGCAATCCGGCCACCCGATTTGCGCCAACGATCATTCTCTCGAAAGAGTCTCGATGGTCTTCGACGGGTGGTCACCCAATCTGTGGTACCGTGTTTCATCCTCTACCTCCGGCGAGGGGGTTTCGTCCACACGGTGTTGCCAGTTGGGCAATACTCCGCAGGAAGATTCGCTCAAGAACCCAACGGTTTGACTGAATCATCTATTTCTGCCAACTCTGCATGGAAACCAGACTTTCCCAAAATTAGACTTTCTGAGATATTGATATCCCCATCGATCATCATTTTCATTGTGAAATCTGGCCATTTCTCTTTGGGTTGTGCTAGCCAACCAGAAAATTTGTGGGCCCTTCCCACCAAAGGTGTTCTTTCTCCTCTCGCGGCTTCGATGGCATTGATTAGATCCAAAATATGGTTGAAAGAAGGGGAATCAGGGATATCTGGGATTTTTCTTATGAAAGAGTGCAAGTGCGACAATAATCCAGAGTCGCACCCCTTATGAATAATTGAGGAGAGACCTGGTGCATCGGAAATCTCACCAACAGGACGGAGAATTACTGAACACCATGGAATTTCTAACTCTAGATAATTCTCAGCTTCAGAACTATTAAGAATCTCAATCAGAAA
>CAXEIX010000104.1:0-3936 GCA_963996605.1 uncultured Candidatus Poseidoniales archaeon
AGGGAAAGTTGGAAGTGCAAATGAGGCTCCCAGCCTCCGTTCTCTTCGAATCCCCCGAACCAGGCAATCACCTCTCCCGCCTCAACCCTATCTCCAACCTCTATCCCTTCTATCGATGCTGCATTGAGGTGTCCGTACAAGGCCCATATTGGGACTCCACCAATCTCATGCTTGGTGATGATGACGTTTCCGTAATCTCCGGGTTCTGGGTTGTACCCAAACTGCGAAATAACCCCATCCATGAATGCCATGCAAGGAGTTCCAACTGGCCCTCCGATGTCAATCCCAATATGCATGTTCCTCTCTCCCCCAAAGAGATCATTATTGTACAGATTGGGCCTAAACTCGTCGTACTTGCCCACACTGAAAGTAGTCTCAGGCTGACTCCAGACTCCTCGACTGAGGTCTAGGATCGTATATTCCTCCGGCATATCGACGACCGAGTGAAACTCGTTTGAGCCCCAATCGATCATGGATTTCCGAGTAGGCACTCATTCTTCATCCCCACCTAAGTCAAGACTATCCAAATTCTCCATAGAACGCTCTACTTCATCCAGGAAATTTTGGACTACTAAGCGGTTTTTTTGGGCATTATTAACATGGCCACTCATTGTTTTCCAAGCATTAACTAACTCTGTAATTGAACGACGCAGTTTATCATGCCCCCTGAGAATCTTGTCGCTATCCCCGGCAATTCCCATGGCACGCTCTGCAACTCTCACTAGGTGCATATTTGCGATTAGAGTCGAAGGAGAGCATAGGATAACACCTTTGTTTGCTGCATCTCGAACAATTTCACATTCTTCTGGGTTGTCAGGATTCACCATGTGGTGGTAGATTCTCTCAGATGCAACATACAGGTAGGCGACCTCAGTAGAGCCCAAATCTGGTCGGACATAATCTTTCTCAACTTTGGCAAAATGCCTCTTGATTGCATCGATGAAATCCTTGCGTGACCCGACTCGTTTTCGACCATCTTCTTCCCCCAGGCCCCCTTCTGAAATTGGGATGGTGGCCTTGAATGATTTTACAGGGAACTTGGAATCAATACAGAGTATCTTTCCCCCAGTCAATACCAAATGAGCATCGGGCTCCACCCCATCCAACTTTGCGACCTTTTTTCGAATCTGAACATTCCTGAAAGTATCCTTCAATCTTGCTTCAAGCTCTATTTCCGCCCAACCACCAGCCTCCTGCTTATCGAGAAAAATCTTGTTGATATCAGCAACTTCTTCACCTATTCGTTTTGCAGAGGCACGTATTCCTTCTATGTCTCCAGAGAAATTAATCTCTCTTAGTGAATTCAAAACTGCACCCTTCAGAATATCTCCACTACCGGCAATCCCTGCAGTAATGGCGTTTGGATCTATTTCTTTGCTTTCCAATCTCCCCATTGCATCCTTTTGTGATGCCGACTGTTCTCGAATTAGATTGGACTCGTGCTGTATCGATTTTAGTAGAGAAAGTGCATAGATCAATAGTATTGCAAGGCCAATAACGATGGCTAGAAGACCATAGGACAGTATATCGGACATCGGCTCGACATAGTATCGGAGTCGAGAGTACTTGAACTCTGCATAGAATTTCATCTAATCGACACTCTGAATTGGTTATTAGGTGAGGTGGACTTTCGGTAAGCATGCGAGTCAGAAGGCTGGCGATGTTACTTTCTGAACTCGAGCAAACCCAATCTCAATTGGTCGAACTCGAGCAATACTCCACTGATGGAGACTTGGCCGCTCGTTGGCTCACTGATATTTCCACCTTTGGCGATTTACATGAGGGATGCACAGTTGCCGACCTAGGGGCAGGCAATGGGGTGCTCGGCTTGGGTGCCATGGCTCTGGGTGCAGGCAGAACAGTTCTGATTGATTCCGACCAAAATGCCTGCCATACAGCACAGTCCAATGCTGAAAAGATGGGATTTTCCGACTCTGTCGAAGTAATCCATGCTACTATCGGAACAGACTCTATCCAACTAGATTCGCCTGACGTCGTAATCAGCAACCCACCTTGGGGTAGGCAGTCTCCAAAGGCAGATCGCCCCTTTCTGGATGCCATCCTATCTACTGGAGCATCCTCTCATTTGATGCACAGTGCCGAGGCGAGTCACATAGAGCCACTATTCGAGGAGCACGGATGGTCCGTAGAGAGGTATGGGGAGGCAGACTTCGCCCTTCCCGCGGCATACTCCCATCACAGCAGGCAGAGAGGTAAGACTAGAGCAGCTTTCTGGCGATTAAACCCGTAATAGTGGATTCAATATTTTCCGTACCGTTCATAGGGGGTCTTCGGGTCGGCGAGCCGATGAAAGCAACGGTCGGTGACCAAGTAACCCCCGGATATTCTGTTGAAGTTGGCACAGGGGAGGAATTGGGCCATGGCATCCACATGACAGATAGAGGTCCCGTGGCTGTACTCTCTGGCAACCTTGTGAGAAACTCTGGAGTAATTTCTGTAGACTCATCAGCACCTAGGATAAATTCCCCGAAGGTTGGTGACGTCATTATCGGAGAGGTGAACCGGCTAAACGAGAAGACCGCAGAACTCCGGGTCCTTCACATAGAGACCAACGAGGGCGGGCACAGAGACGTTCCGGCTCTGAAGTTATTCGCGGACATTTTTGTCTCTGAGATTGTAGACCGATTCATTCCATCGGCAGGAGATACGATGAGGAAGCGCGACATCGTCCGCGCCAAGATAATCCATGTCGAGCCGATGCTCAAGGCCACAACAAAGGGAGATCCCAATCTAGGAGTCCTCTACGCAGCCTGCCCTCCTTGTGGAGAGGGTCTGCTACCAAGCGAGACCACTCCAGACTTCAACGTCGAGTGCCCACGCTGTGATTATAGGGGCTTCAGAGCCCTTTCAAATGGATTCGGATACGGTTTCGAGATACCAAAGGGTTCAGACATCCACAAGTTAAACCGCCCCGGTGAGCGCTGGTCCAGCGAAGCTGAGTCCATGTTGGGCCATGACGGAGCAAGGCCATACTTGTCTCCAGTAGCCGATCACAGGAGGGGTTGGTCTCACGAGATCCCAGAATCAGCCAAGAGATCGCCATCTTCTAGAGGAGGAAGGGGTGGTGGGCGGCCACAGAGGGAGATGCACCCTGCAAAGTGCACCCTTTGCGGAACGCAGACGAAGGTCCCATTCAAACCGACCCCGGGAAAGCCACTCCGATGCCGCGACTGCATGGATAGGGTGGAGTCTGGAAAGGCGAGCAAGGACGACCTCGCTAAGGAGAGGGAGGTCATGAAGAAAGCCAGAGGCAAGGCACAGAAGGATTTCGGAGTAAAGCTGTTCATCGGAGGAGTGTCTTACGACGCCACGGAAGGCGATCTAAGGGAGGCATTCTCCGTACATGGAAAACTGAACGATGTCCACATGGCAATGGATAAGGAAACCAAAAAGCCAAGGGGATTCGCATTCATAACATTCGCAGACAAGAAGGAAGCAAAGGCCGCAATCAAGGCGATGAACAAGTCCGAATTCAAGGGCAGGCGAATCTCAGTCGAGGAATCCTCATCCGGAGGACGAGGGAACAGCAAGAGAAGGCGGAGAAGGTAATCCGAATCAGACGTAGAAGTCCGATGAAGCCTCAGTTTCCTCCATTGCAAGGTAGTCCTCAATGGAGCCATCGCCTCCAATCTTCTCCATCAGCTTGGCAGCAGTCTCCTTAGTGGTGTCAAGATCTAGATCCAGTGGTATCTCGAAGGCCTGCTCTATCCACTTGGCCATCCTGTCCGCTGCGAGGACATCGGAACTAGCCCCGACCGTCTCAGCAATGACTCCCAGGGACGGTACCCCGAGTGTTACGGACAACGATAGCACCATGCCAGCGACTCCAATCATGCCGCCCTCTGGCTGACTCCTGCTCACGTCGATGTCCCCCTTCTCGAGATCCTTCCGGAAACTCCTGTCAGAGCAAACTGC
>CAXEIX010000105.1:0-3919 GCA_963996605.1 uncultured Candidatus Poseidoniales archaeon
CAGGGGCAGGGCGGCGGCCTGGTCGATGCGAGCGGGAACCCAGTTGAACCGGTTCTGGATGACTGGGTAGTCGGTGTGGCCTCGTCCGAGGTCCCCTGGATCGGTACGATCAAGCTCGCCACATCCGGGTCCTCCGGTTCAGTGACCGCGAAGTCATGGTACTCGCTCACATTCACCATTCTGGCAATCCTATTCTCCCCGATCGCGATTGAGAGTCTGACAGCGTTGAATTCGAAAAATGACGAGGAAGAGTAGCCCGATTCTGTGGTATTTGTTCTCAATGCCCATTCGTTTAGTTTAAAATAGACCAAAAATCCCGATTGATACAAACTGGAGATGAACTCATGGGAGTAGGAATAGAACCGATAGGAGAAATGGTGCTTTTAGCAATGGAGAACGCCCCCGAGAAGACCGAATCAGGTCTTCTCCTGCCCGAGGAGGCCCGAGACAAGATGACCGTCGGAATGGTCGAGGCCGTCGGACCTGACGCGAAGAGCGTCTCGGTGGGAGATCGCGTGATCTTCAGGCAGTTCAGCGGGACTAAGATGGAGTGGATGGGTATGGACTACCTACTGATCCAGGAAGAGGATATTCAAGCCAAGGTAATGGGGTGATTAAATGGGAGCAAAGAAAATAGTTTACGGAGAAGAAGCAAGAGAGAAATTACTGGAGGGTATCGACACTGTCGCAAACGCAGTCAAGGTGACCCTAGGTCCAGCAGCGAGGACCGTCGTTCTGGAGAAGTCGTGGGGAAGCCCCTCGATCATCAACGACGGAGTCACGATCGCCAAGGACATCGAGCTGGGCGACCCATTCGCAAACATGGGCGCCAAGCTGATCCAGGAGGTCGCCAGCAAGACCCAGGACAATGCCGGAGACGGAACATCAACCGCATCCATCCTTGCCCAGAGCCTATGTCATCACGGTCTGAAGAACATGGAATCAGGGTCGAGCCCAGTGGAGCTGAAGGCCGGATTCGATAACGCAATAGAGACCGTAGTCGATTCCCTCAAGGACAGAGCAGTGCCGGTCGAGACCAGCGAGACCATCAAGCAGGTCGCCACCATAGCCTCCAACAACGACGAGGAGATTGGGGCCCTGATCGCCGAGGCAGTGGATGCCGTCGGAAGGGAGGGCGTCATCACCGTCGAGGAGGCCAAGTCGATCGAGACCTCGCTGAACGTAGTCGAGGGCATGGAATTCAACAAGGGGTACATGAGCCCCTACATGATTACTGACAGGGAGAAGAGGGAGGCGGTCCACGAGAGTCCGTTGATCCTCCTCACCGACCACACAATCAACTCAGCACAGGACCTACTACCAACGCTGGAGGCGAGCGTCCAGCAGAAGAGGCCCCTGCTGATAGTGGCCAAGGACATCGAGGGAGAGGCACTGGCAACACTGGTGCTGAACGTCGTCAGCAAGGTCGTGAAGGCAGTCGCAGTCAAGGCACCTGGGTTCGGGGACGAGATCTCCGAGCAGCTGGAGGACATAGCAGTACTCACTGGGGCCAAGCCCCTATTCAAGGACCAAGGCGCGGACCTCAAGGCACAGGGGCCAACGAGCCTCGGAAGCGCGGACCGCATCATCGTGGCCAAGAACAAGACCACTGTTGTCGGTGGCGGCGGTGACAAGAAGGCGACGGAGGAGAGAGCAGAGCTACTCCGCGGACAGGCCAAGCTATCCACCAGCAAGTGGGACAGGGAGAAGATCGAGAAGAGGGTCGGCAAGCTGACCGGCGGAGTCGCTGTACTCAAGATCGGGGCAGCCACCGAGACCGAGGTCAAGGAGACCAAGGCCAGGGTGGACGACGCCCTAAACGCGACCAGGGCAGCGATGGCCGAGGGAGTCGTGGCCGGAGGGGGGGTAACCCTGCTCAGGGCACGCGAGGTCCTCAAGGGTCTCGCCGAATCGGCAGACGGTGACCGTGCGATCGGAATCAACCTGGTCTACGAGGCCCTCGCAGCGCCAACCAGGCAGATATCTGCCAACGCAGGTGCCGATGGCGACGACGTGATCAGCAAGATTCTGGCCAACGACGATGAGAACTACGGGTACAACGCGCGCACAGGCGAGTACGTCAACATGGTTGAGACCGGAATCCTGGATCCCGCCAAGGTAACCAGGAACGCACTTGAGTCAGCCGGATCGATAGCCGGTCTCGTACTAACCACCGAGACCCTCATCGCCGATGACCCCGAGCAGAAGGAAGCCGCACCGGCAATGCCCGACATGGGCGGCGGCATGGGCGGCATGGGCGGCATGGGCGGCATGGGATTCTAGACGATCCCCGAGCCTGACTGGAACATTCATTTCCTGACCCCCCCACGCTGAGTCGCCTCAATGACGACAAAGGGTGACCGAGCTTCGGCGTTGACGTTCCCTATGAGTACCGAGAGGCACCTTTGAGCGAAGGAGTTGAAGACGTTGAGGTCTCCCGTACTAACATGGGAGCACCCCGGAAGGCCCTGCTCATCGCCTCTCTGATGATCGCATGCACGATGAGCAGCGGGTGCCTGGCACTGTCCATCCAGCGTGAGCTCATGGAGAGCTGGAGGGAGCCGCCTGTGTACATAGACGAGGACGTGACGGTCGGCTGGTCCGAGACATTCGAGACCGGTACCGAGCTCGACTCGGTGCTGTACCAGAACGAGACGAACCTCATCTTCGACGAGACCGTCTCCAGCCTGGTCATCAACTTCAGGGCCCAGTTCCCCTATTCCAGCACGATCGAGGACCTGATCGGTAACGACACGAACCAGGTCCGCTACGTCGAGGCGAGGCTCTGGGAGCCGGGCACGCAGCAGTCTGGCGGGAGCCCCTTCTGGGAGGTCCGCGCCACTCAGGACTTCCCAGGGGAGAGGTGGGACTGGCAGATCGACTTCATCGAGGGCACATGGGTCCTCGAGGTGGAGGCGAGGGGCTGGGGAGTAGTCACTCCGGTCGAGCAACTGTCATTCCACGACTCGTTCGACCTGTACGCGACCATGACCAAGCCATGCGTCCACTTCCCTAGCTCCCACGAGTTCAGCGCAGATGGGGAGATGGAGTGCACCTTCCTCTCAGAACTGGAAGACTGAGCCTCTGGCCCGCTTATCCCTCTGCGTAGCGCTTATCAACCAAGGGCAGGTGGCCGCGCTGCTGAGGAAACCGAATGTCGGAGAGCACGTCCCCCCTTGTGTCGTTGGATATGTACCAACTTCACGCCGTTCACATAGGGACCAACCAGAAATCCGCGGACATGAAGCAGTTCCTGGACACCATGCAGAATGACAGCAACGGGCTCCACATCATCGACGTGAACCAGACCGACTCCAGGATACGCGTCGTCACCAGCTTCCTCGCCCACTACGACCCCAGCAGGATCCTAGTCGTAAGCGCGAGGCAGTACGGCCAGAGGCCAGCGAGGAAGTTCGCCCAGGCGATAGGCGCCAAGCACATCGTCGGGAGGTTCATCCCCGGCACGCTCACCAACCCCAGGCTCAGGACATACATGGAGCCAGAGGTCATCATGGTCACCGACCCAGCAGCCGACTCGCAGGCACTATCGGAGGCCGTCAAGTCCGGTTTGCCGGTCGTCGCCATCTGCGATGCCAACAACAGGCTCCGAAACGTGGACCTGGCTCTGCCTGCCAACAACAAGGGCCGACGCTCGCTCGCACTCGTCTACTGGCTTCTTGCCCGCGAGATGCTGAAGCTCCGCGGGACACTCAAGTCGGACCTCGAGTTCGAGCTCGCGGAGAACGTGGATGACTGGGAATCAACCTTCTGAGCTCGACGGACTCAAAGCCAAGCGCATGACCCCCCATACGATGGAAGCATCAGCTCCGCCTCTCTTCCTCGCACCGATGGCAGGGGTCACCGACCTAGCATACCGGATCCTGGCCAGGGAGTGCGGCGCGGACCTGACAGTCACCGA
>CAXEIX010000106.1:0-3903 GCA_963996605.1 uncultured Candidatus Poseidoniales archaeon
CCGAAATACTCTCTCACATCCGATTGCAAGTCAATCAACGAAGGCAGGGACGGTTCCAAGTCAGTAGGACTTTGCGAGTATGTCATGCTCTCCAGTGGAAGGGCTCGGTAAGTATTGAAGAACCCTCGTGGAACTCTGTAGGGCGTGCCCATACCAATTAGCACTCCCGTGATCGATGACGACGGTCTCCTAGCACGCTATCCGTTCCTCCCACAAGGAAGCGCTTACATCAGGTCGATACTGGATGAAAATGGCATCACCGTTGAGGATCTGGTAGATGCTCCTTGGTTGGAGGATGTCAGGGTCAGAGGTATGTTGAGGCTGGTTGATTCCGTACTTCAGCAGGAGGGAGATGGGGCGTCTTCGAGCATCGATATCTCGACCGACGTCGGAAGGATGACCGAGTCGCTATCTTTCCTGCATGCGATGCTGATAGTATGTGCTTCTTTTGATGAGAGATTACTTTCGAGATGGATAGAGGGAGAGTCTAGCAGAGCAGACAGACTGCTGGGGATGGACTCCGAAAACTTCGAGCTTATTTCTTCCACATTCCTCTCTGGCATTGTGACCAGAGTCGATTCAAAGGGTTCGGAGGATTACTGGATCCCGATGGTCGATTTCATCGAGCTTAGTCCTAAGATTTCTGGAAAGTACTGGAGGTTGGTAAACAGACCAGTTGAGGAAGGATGGGTGTGTCTGGACGCTGGTGCGGGAGAATCAGGGCGTGGGAGGGCCTCACGACTGATCAAAGAGAGGATTAGAGAGAGCCTGAGGGAAAGTTGCGAGGAGCGGATGGAAAGGATGGATGACGAGTTCGCTTCGAAGTTCGCCGACCCGGTGGAGAGGATTGTCGGCCTGCTTTCCGAGCGGGTCAAGGAAGAGATGCCTATGACGGCGGCGATCAGGGATGATTGGCCTCCCTGCTTCGAATCGGCGGTTTCAGAATTGAACCAGGGGGTGAATGTCAACCACGTTGGTCGAGTATTCCTTGCGGCCTTCTCCCGTTCCATAGGCCTACAGCAGGAGCAGACCTGCAACTTCTTTGCAAACGCCCCGGACTACAACCCCGACACGACTTCTTACCAGGTTGGTCAGATTTACGAAAGGGAGTACACCCCCCATGGGTGCTCTGCACTGAAGACCAATGCAAGGTGCCCAGTTCAAATCGGAGAGGACCGGTTGTGCGATCAGGAATGGCTTACCCACCCTTTGAAGTATATCAGGGCCAAGCAGAGGAGGAGATACAATTCCGACAGAGTAGAGGACGTTGGTGCTGATAACGACCTAGGCAGCAGTTCTGCCAATTCCTCATAAGTGGGTGCTCTCCAACTACCTCCAAAGGGGGCGAGGAGATGGTTCGAACACTGGTACTCACAATCGACAGAGACAACGATCTGGGTGTAAAATCTGGCATCAGGGGCCCTGTCGTTGGGAGAAAATCATGTCTTACGGCTGCTCTGAGGCTGGGCATAGCAGATCCAGAGGAGTCGGATACCAATGCGATTCTAGGAGCCCTCCACCATCACGATAGATTGGCCGAAGGGGCTGGTGCTAGCGATGAGATTCAGATAGCGATTCTCACTGGCGACGTTCGTGTTGGTCCCAGGAGCGATCGAGCCATCGCTAGCCAATTGGACGAAGTCATCCAGGACTTCCAACCAGATGCAGCTGTGCTAGTAACCGACGGAGCAGATGATGAGGCTTCCCTTCCTATAGTGACTTCCAGGGTGAGGGTGGATACCGTGGAGAAGGTGATAGTAAGACAATCGAAGGGAATCGAGGGGACATACTACTACATCGTCAAGGCGATCGAAGATCCTAGGTTCCGTTCAAGGCTACTCGTTCCTCTTGCGATTTTCCTAATCATCATCGGATTGGGCCTTATTCTCCCGAACGGAATCGCGCTGATCGGATCTCTTCCTCTGATCATAGGTCTGTGGGTGCTGGGCAAGGGGCTTGGGCTGGAGGCGCAAATGGAGCGTGTAGCGATGGAGATGCGAGACAGTGCTACAGGTGGGCTTTTCTCGTCATTGCTATGGGGGATGTCGATAGTCAGCCTGTTTCTGGCTGTTGCTACTATATGGGCCGGATACGATGATCCAATATCCGAGCAATCCTCCTATTTCGAGCACCTCGTGGGGCTATTCGACGATGTCCTGCAGTGGTTCATTGGAGGTGCCCTATCTTTCCTACTGGCACTCGGTGTTCTGAGGTGGAAGGAGGGATCTTTCACCGGTAGGAGCGTTCTGCTGATTGGTCTGGCTGTTGTGATATACACATTCCTCTCCGCCACTATTGACGTGGTACTGATCATATCGTCCGGACAAGCGTATAGCCCGACTTTCGATCAACTGGGGGATGATTGGGGCCTCCCCATCCTCTCTATGGTGATGTACTACCTTCTCAGGACAATCGTTCAGTCATTTTCTGAAGATGACGAATTGGCCCAAGGAAACCGGTTTTGGGGAGTCTGATGGCTGAGGTCGAGGCATCCATTGTATGGAAGGGAGAATTGGACAGAGGAGAGGCCCTCCTAGCGGCAATTTCTCCAGACGATCCGGAGGATTTCAGTGTAGAGTTGAGTAAGGATGGGAATCAGGCCCATCTAACGATAGTAGTTTCGTCCGAGGGACTAGGTAGGTCAAGGGCTTCTGTAGATGACATACTGGCCTGCTTGGCGGCCGCTGAGTCAGGGTTGGATTCGCTGGGATAGTTTCTATCGGAAACTAGTATCCTTCAAGGAGGAGGGTGTATTCGTAAGCACGTGGGTAGCCTGCCGCACGATAGATCTCACCTGCTCATTCGACCAGAGGACTCCAAGGGCCCCACCTCTCTTTTCCAAAATTCTATTGTAAGGTGGTTGAATGCCCACTTGTGTGACGACCAGGCATCCGACGAGGGGACTGGCAGAGTTGTGGATTCGATCGCATTCTGCAAGGGGGCGGGAGTTGTTTGCGGAAGGATCCCGATTGATGTCCTAGTTGAGGAGTTCTTCCCCAGTTGCAACATCGATTGGTACGTCTACGATGGGGATGTTATATCCCCTGGGGATAGGATACTGAAACTGAGGGGGCCCTCCTCTAGCGTGCTAAGTTGCGAGAGGGTTCTGCTAAACATCCTAGGTAGGCTGTCGGGCATTGCGACCATGACTTCTGAATGGGTGAGTGAGGCTACCGGGCTTGGGATCGCCTGTACAAGGAAGACATCGTGGGGTTTGTTGGACAAGTGGGCCGTCCACGTTGGTGGTGGTCTCACACACAGACTCAGCAGGAGAGATGCGCTCATGATCAAGGAGAACGATATGAGGTTGAGTTCAACGAATATTACTCCTGAGGATTCCATAGCTTCTGCAATATCCTCTATTGACTTGGGGGCCAATGCGATGTTCGCGGTGATAGAGGTACAAGACTCCGTCCAGGCAATCATAGCTGCGAGAGCATGGTCGGAAAGTCAGAAAACGAGAAATGGAGCTGAGCCGATTGTGATACTCCTAGACAACATGGGGCCGACTGCATGCGGTAGTGTCGATGAGGAGTTGAAGAGCCTGGGTTTGAGGGAATGGTGCATTCTGGAGGGATCTGGAGGGATCAAAAGGGAGGATCTCCCGACGTGGGCGCGCGTTGCAGGAGTTGAGGTGATCTCCTCCAGTGAGGTGAACATGAATTCGGGAACACTTGATTTTTCCATGCTGATCGGAGGGATTTAGTGGTCGAGATCCCAGACAGCCACCCGAGGAAAAGGTCCCTTCTTTCTCGTCAGAAGATTGTCGAAGGAAGCCTCAGGGGCCTTCTCGCAGACTCCGCGATGATCGCACATGGCAGGGGTGAGGCCTTCGACTATCTTTTGGGAGAGAGGACCACCGAATCTGCCGGATCAGCAATCAGAGAGACGGCTGCTCGCCTA
>CAXEIX010000107.1:0-3882 GCA_963996605.1 uncultured Candidatus Poseidoniales archaeon
TTGCGACCCCAACAAGGCATACTTCTCTACGAAGCTTCAGGCTGAGAGGCTAGAAACCCTGTCCCTGGCTAAGGATTTGCGCCAATTACTCGGTAGGCCACTTAGGGTCTGCGATCCGTTCTGCGGTGTCGGACCCGCTCTTTCCACCCTGCTCTCGGAGCCAGGCCTCGTTGGAGAAATCCTAGCTTCTGACTTGAATCCTGACGCCGTGGAACTGCTCATGGATAATCTCCGTAGATGGGATGGTCGGAGTTACCCAAAGGAACCGGGCCCAATATCAAAGGTCTTCGATGATCGAATTATCGGAGTCGCTGATGCAACCAAGCTTTGCGAAAACCCAGAGCTGACCGACCGATGGGATCTGCTGATCGTTAACCTCCCTCATAGGACAATAGAGATGCTATCCTCCTTGGCACCCTTGCTCAATCGAAAGAACATATCGATGGTCAGGGGGAGGGTGATCGCTCCTGAAAGCGGAATCGAGGAATCCAATCACTCCATTCGTACAATTCTACCTGACACTCCGGAGGGATTCCCGGACCCGACTCTTCGCATCAAGAGTGACTATAGCAGCAAACTAAGGCTATGCTCATTCCATGCTTGGGTTGCACCTATGGATGAATAGTTGGCGCCCCGACCGGGATTTGAACCCGGGTCGCAGCCTCGACAGGGCTGCATGATAGGCCACTACACCATCGGGGCCGGCTCTCCACCGAGATAGCCTTCCTTTTTCAAGGTTTGAGGGGGCATTATTGATGGCCTAACCGTACCCAGGCTCTGCATGGGAGCCGACCAGGCAGTCATCGATGTCATCGATAACGGAGGTCAGTGGACACACAGAGAGTGGAGAATGCTACGGTATCTGGGTGTAGAAACACAGATTCTTCCAAACAACACGCCAATAGAGGAACTCAGGGAACTAGACGGTCTGATACTGTCAGGGGGGGCGGCTCGTGTCGGGCTTACGGGGGAACTCGGGAATTGTGCTGATTATCTCTCACTGGACATCCCCATTCTGGGAATCTGCGCAGGTCACCAGTTCATGGCACGCCACTATGGTGGCGATGCAGGCGAAGCCCCCAAACCCGAATTCGGCGCTGCAATCATTTCCCTAGTAGGCGATGGTGGCCCCCTATTCCGGGGGACTCCCTCAGAACAGACGGTGTGGGAGAGCCACAACGACGAGGTTACCGTTACCCCACCGGGCTTCACGGAGATCGCACATAGCGAGTCATGCCAGGTCCAAGCAATGCAGAACGAGGATCTGGACAGATTCGGCCTCCAGTTCCATCCAGAGGTCAATGACACAGAGTTCGGCTCAAACATCTTTGAGAACTTCGTCAGGATATGCAAATCTGCCAAATCAGCATAGGACAGGTTGAAGAAGGCCCGGTAGGTCGCCGGTTCGATAGCAATGAAGGCCGATCAGAAGATCCTATACAAGTGCAGGAACTGTAACAGGACCGATAAGAGGGAGTATAACCCTACTGCAGAGCAGCAATGCAACCATTGCAACGCCCCCATGGACCCCCTAGAGATTCGCTACAAGTGCGTCAACTGCGGATTCATGGCATGGGCCGAGGCCGGCTCGACCGGCAAGTCCTGCCATAAGTGCGGATATCGAATCTTCGTCAAGCCCCGAAAGGACGGCATGGTCAAGGTACTCAAGGCAGAGTAGCATCGTTGAGTTCAAGTCCCCCCTCTCTCCCATATGCCCATGGCGAGCTGGCTCGTGACAGAGGCACCATCAAGGTTCGAAGAGCTGGCGGTGCCTGAGGCTGTGAAACAGACTTTACTGTCCACGAGCACCTCTGCCGATCCGCCCCATCTGCTGATTACCGGCCCGGCCGGGGTCGGAAAGACGGCATGTTGGCGACTCTTCGCAAGGCAGATCCTCGGACCGGGGTGGAAGTCGACGACGCACATCTTGCAAGCACGCGACCTCGTTAGGCAGAGAGGAGCCATGGCTACGTTCGAGGAGTTCCTAAGGCCAAGCGGTTCTGAGAAGGATACACTTGCAGGTAGGACCAGCCTAGACGCATTCGATAGGGGTATTTCTATTTCTAATCCCGAAGAGGTTGCTCCGGCCGGCTCGGAGGTCGAGGTCAAGATCGGCACCATCCCAATTAGCCGATTGATCGTCATTGAGGATGCGGACCACTTGGGACACATCCGCCAGGCATACCTCAGAAGGATGATGGAAACGGTGGGAGCCGCCTCTAGGTTCGTACTGATTGCTCGAGCCCCATCGAGGATAATAGATGCACTCCGCTCTCGGAGCCAGATGATCCGCATCCCCTCTACTGGAAGAGATATCATCACCACAACACTTTCTGAGATTGCAGAGAGGAACGGCTGCGAACCCGCTGACGGGGTGTTGGAAGATATCGCATATATCTCGGACGGTAATCTGAAGAAGGCAATCTTCACTCTCGAGATGCTTGACATCAGAGACCTCGTTTCGGACAGGTCCTCGGTTCACAAGATGGTACAGGCATCAACCCTCCAAGCAGGTAGGAGACTGGTGGAGTTGGCAATCAGGGGCAAGGTAGTAGAGTGGAAGTGGGAAAACCGTGGAGGCAGGAATAGGAAAACCCTCTCTGGAGCGATGGCAGAGGTGGATGACCTCATGAACAACCACGGTCTTGATGCGACCGACCTGATATCACAGATCCACGACGTCATCGTCGGTAGGAGGCTAAGCGTCCCACAAACACTCAGAGAGGAGATGCTAGACGCGCTATCTGAGTGCGATGTGGGGTTGCAGCGTTCCACATACCCGAGGATTCATTTCGAGAGGTTCTTGCATCGAACGGCAAGTGCAGGCAAGCATCATGGTTTGTCGATTTCGTGATGGCGGGCGCGGCAGGATTCGAACCCGCGGTCCCCGGCTTAGGAGGCCGGTGCATTATCCAGGCTATGCTACACGCCCGCTCCCGCGAGCACGCCCTCTTGAAGAAATGTGCCCCGGAAAAACTGGTTTTTCCATTCTGTTATCCGATGCCATCAAGCGGAGAAAGCCCCTCGAGAGAACGTGGCGAGCAACTCCTCGGACCTCCCCAACCCGTATGGCGAAGATACCACCTTTGGTCAGACATCAGAAAACGCGTTGAACCGAAGAGTCCGGATTAGAGACTCTCAAAGAGTACTGTGGACCAGAATCTCCACCATTAGGGGGAGCAGACGAGCAAGGACACTTGTCTCAGTACTTGCCATACTTGCCACGGCTCTATTTGCCTCTGGTTGGAGTGAAGAATACCTATTGATCGGAGTCGCACTCTTCGCAATCCAAGCGACACTCTTCTTTCCGACCCTGTTAGCAGCTTCCTTTGCGCAGATGTCTGCGAGAGACAGACTTCAGTTGAAAATAGGCAGTAACCGTTCAATGGAGGCATACCCCGGAGTAGAGAGGATCCTGAATACTCTGCATGAGAGAACTCTGAGGGAAAGGACACGGATTCTTTGCGCGGCTCTTGCCATGGGGGCACTCAATTCGGTTGATAACTTCGAGACGGGGAACATACTGGCATCGATACTCTACGGGCTGGCTATTTTCCTGGGTTCCATTTCTATCATCAATACTCTTCAACTGGAGCGCAGGATACCTATGACTGACGAGGATTTTCCACTTCTATCCATGCATGCCCCAACACTCCATCAGAGCACATTGAATAGAGTCCTCTCAGATTTGGTAGTGGCTCATTTGGACCCTGAGACCGCTGGAGCATGGGATGATTGGCTAATCGAACTAGAGAATAAAGTACGCTCTAACCAGACTCCGGAATCAGCAGTTGAACACCTACTGCGCGTCCTCCACCTAAACCATCTCAGCCTACTGGACAACGATAGATTGATTTCCGAATCCAAGCGAGTTTTTCGAGT
>CAXEIX010000108.1:0-3874 GCA_963996605.1 uncultured Candidatus Poseidoniales archaeon
GACGATCATGACAACTAGGATCAGAAGATGGGTAGAGACCGATACGGGCCACAGAGTCCCTAACCACAAAAGTAAGTGTAGACATTTGCACGGTCATAGGTACAGGTGGGAAGCTGAGCTCGAGGGTGAGGTAGTAATCGAGAGAGGAGTATCCGATGAGGGGATGCTGATGGACTTCTCCGATGTTTCTAGAATCCTAGAAGAGAATATCCATGATGTTGTCGACCATGCATTTGTCGTCTATGAGGGGGATGAAGACGCTAGAGGTGCACTTTCCATTATGGGAGAGGGGCATAGGACCCTAGTAGTGCCATTCGTTCCCACAGCAGAGAATCTAGCGAGATGGGCATTTGAGCAGGTAGAGCCGCACATCAAGTCCTCTTACGGCAATACACTCAGGCTCAGGGCATTTCATGTCAGGGAGACCCCTAAATCTTGGGCAAGTTGGAATGCTGAAAATTAGGAATTATTGCCCCTATCATCGGATAATGAGGTTTTTGACATGTTTATCACTCCAATAATTCTGTGAATTTCATCATCCTTTGGAAGGCCCCTCATTATCACTCTGTTTAGCGTATCCTCTATGCCCGCCCTCTTATGGTCCTTAGTCGGCAATGACTCCACAAGTTCCTTGATCTCAGTTTTTAATTGCCTCCTTAAATTAGGATCTAGTAACCTCCCACCAGAACCGCTAGGAATCTTTGAATCGAAGGCATCCTGCCAGGAATAACAGATTACCGCAACAGCATGACTTAGGTTGAGAATCGGGTACCCCTCCCATGATGGGATGGTTACTAGTAAGTCGCACTCAACCAGTTGTTCATTCAGTAGCCCCTTTCCTTCGGGTCCAAACACAATTGCCACCCTCCCATCTACTCCAGAAAGACGCCGGGGGAGCTCGTCTGGAAGTATGAAATGCCTCATAGCAGTCTTGTCGCCATCTTCTCTTTTTCCTGATGTGCCGATTACAATAGAACAATCTGTCACCGCCTCATCCAAAGATTCCGCTAGAATACACCCATCTAGTACATCTTGAGCGTTCTTTGCCCTTTTTCGAGCTTCATCGGACCAATCTCCCTCCCTACCAACAACTCTCAGATCTGAAACTCCAAAGTTCAGCATCGATCTTGCCACTGCACCGATGTTGCCATCATGCTCAGGTTCGACAAGTACTATGCAGACTTTCTTGTTATATTCCGGAAGCGTAACTTCACGCCTCTCGCCCATATCTAATGCGAGTCGCCCATAGGTGATGAGTGGTACGCTAGTCTACTCTACGCTGTTTGTACCTGGTGATGTAACCGGCTATCCAGTTTCGCATCCTTTTATTATCTACATCGGAGAATTCTGATACAAGATGCTTGTTGGTTTCGAAGTCATCTGTGAATTGATCTGGATACATCTCTACCAATCTAAGCGCTCTCGATTTGATGAATGAAGGTCTGATATTGCCCATTTCAATCCTCCAGTAGTTTTACTTCAAGGGGAAAACCTTCCTCACGAGTACATACAACTCTGATCTTCCGAGGAGGATTCTGCATCCCTCTAGCCCAAATAGCATGATTCACAGACTCGTCAATCCAAATTTCTTCCTCATCGGTTTTCTTCATGTGTCTTGAAACATGAATTCTAACCTCTGCCATGGCTCTCTTTGCTCTATTGGTGCGAGGAACCTTCCAAGCAGCCCTAAGTGGGATTGTAAGTTCCTTTACCTCTGCCATTAAATCTCATCTCTGTAATTTTGAGCGACGCCACATATGCCGCTTGGGGTGGGAATTCGTCTTCCTGTTAGTCCTCATCACTACCCAAACAGGCACTCTCTTGTTCTGCTTGGTAACCTTGTTCAGGCGCTTCTTCTTGGCAAAGGGTTTGTTTCGAGCCATATTATCACTAATACCTCTCCAATCCCGGATACTTCTCCTCAGCAACACTGCGCACTGAATGCGCGACTTCGTCAAGTAGTGCCTGTCCAACTGGGCTGACAATTTTTCCATGATTCACCGATCCAGCAGAGTTCATAGAGTTCTCAATTAGACCAGAATCAGCGAGTTGTTGCAGAATCTTCCTAGATACATTTCTTGATCCAGAAACTGCCTTATTCTTCTTCACTCCGCGATTCTTGGCACCACCAAACTCCTGGGAAATACGATTAGTTCCTATGGGTCCTTTGATCGCTACCTTTCTCAGAATGGAGGCTGCCCTAGTATGCCACCAGTCATCTTGAACCGGGGGCCTTTCCCGGTGAGTGCCGGTTTTGACTTGCGATGCCCAATCGGGCGCGATAATCTTCTCGTAGGAGCCCATTTTGTCAACCAACCCAGCAATCAAGAGATCTGCTGGAACATCGTAGTATGTCGTCATACCTTCACCGTGCGTGCCGGCCGTCCAACAGAGCCTATTTAACCGTGATGACCTGTTTTTCCCATGAATGTATTAGAAATCCATCAACAAGCATTCAATAATTACTTATCATACCCATTAGCATGAAGCGTTCCCTTTCAAAGAATCCGAACATGCTTCGTACTATGATAGGTACTGGATTGACTCTGATAATCCTGCTCTCATATGCCGTTTACTCAAACACAGTAGACTCAGAGTACTATTCTTACACCACAACAAATGACCACAATTTAATGGATATTTCTCAAGAGTCGGAAGGTACGGCACAATGGTACTACACTACTTACTCTGCAATTACATGGGTCAATTTCTCCGTTGAAAATTCCGCACCAGGCTCCGTCTTAACAGTCGAGGCCGAAGGAACAAATTGGTCCCATTCCCCTAGTCTAGGACTCCAAGAACAGAGTTACATTTGCAATGAACCCGACTCAGACTACTCGAAATATCTGGAAACCTGCGAATATAGTAGGAGCCATTCCATTGTATTAGAGAACGGAAGCGGAACACTTCGCGGTAGAGTCTCATTAGATCTCCCGATAAAGGGCAAGGGTTACCTAGAAAGTGATAGTATAACCAATGCCCAAAATGAAGCAAGTGATTTGGTTCAGTCTGCAAAAAAGACAATTACTTGGAAGATTAAGATCGAGGACGAAGGGCAAACAGCCTCCAGTGAAGGCATACTGGTAGAATCAGAATACTCCTCTCACGAACTTTTAGAATTGGAGAAGTTCAAGCTGAATCCAGTCCAAGAGACCGTATACAGCTTTTCTGCATTAGTAGGGTGCTTCTTCTTAGTTCTAGTAATCCCCCTAATGATTTTCTTTTCTGCCAGATATAGGGAAAACAAGAATGAGGTGCTTCGAGCCACTATCGAGGAAGAATGAGCCAATTGCTTATTCCGCTTCTCCATCGATATCTGGCCGATTCAACTTCACCAATCCCAAATTCACGAAATCAGCGATTGAGCGATTGACTCTTTCGTTGGCCGGGGCAATTTTCTCAGAGAATATTCGATCCATCTCCAAAACTATCTGATTTACAGACATCTTCCCATCCATCAACATCCATAGTCTGCTATTCATTTCATCTAAGGGCCTTCTCAGAGTCTTTGGAGCACCTAGAAAATCTGCAACCTTTTCTTCGAAGGGCCTCAGATCCTTGTTTACTACGATCACGATCAAACCTGAGCCCAATTCTTCCCAATCAACTTTCGCCCTTACGGGAAATACATCCACCCTATCTCCTCAGTTTGATTGTATTTTCTACAATTGAGGAGGCAAGTACTTTCACCCTGCCGTTGATATCATCGTTGACGAGGGAGCCGTCTTCATTGAAAGCCTCCTTAATATTTGGAATTGCAATCTGTTCAGGTGTCACCCAACCGTGAATCCATCTCGCGGCAATTCTCATGTGATTGAGTGTATTATTACTACTCTGCCCCCCAAGAGTACATACTAGTCCGAAGACTTTTCCT
>CAXEIX010000109.1:0-3833 GCA_963996605.1 uncultured Candidatus Poseidoniales archaeon
CTGCCACATTAAAGCTGAACGGATCATTTGGACTTGCCAACGACCCAGCAGTCCCCATCAACGAGGTATCAGCATTCCCAGCATGGGCTGTCAGCAGCCCGTTTGCCGCATCTTCCCTGTGTGGAGCCCTCCAAGTCAGGTGCTCGGTCATTCCGTACACTTGTCCATCTTCGCATGGAAGGTCGTAACCAATGAAGTTCCCATTGGCACCATAGTCGTAGTCGCAAATCCCATCTCCGTCAGAGTTGACGTAGCCTTGGGCCATTCTCTGCCCCATTGTATCCCCTTTCGTGCTCATCTTGTATACGGACCAGTCTCCGGTACTAATCCCGTCCGATCCGTAGTAAGTTGCATTCGTCTCGAGGCTGTTCCAAGAGAAGAATCCGAAGTACGCGCTAACGGCATCGTCCCATCCATAAAGCCAGTTGCTGATGGGCATAGAGTAGTAGGGGGTGTTTCCAGTAACGAAGTTCAGTAGTACTGGCATTACCGTGTCGAAGTAGAAGTTTCCAACCCAATCCCTTAGAGCATGCGCAGCTTCCTCTGAGATACCGTATAGTGATGCCACATAGGCATCGTCCCATGTGTGCTGAACCCCCTCCGAGTCCGGTAGGCTCAAGCCCGAAAGCTCGCCATACATGAATGGCCCAGGGAACGAGGACTTGAGCCCGATGTCCGGGTCATTCAGGATGAAATCGGACTCCTCCTGAGTGAGGCTAGCCATGCCTGCGAAAATATCGCGATTCAGACCAATTGGGATGTATATGCCACCCAAAGGGTCGTAGTCGCCGAATGCAGTCAACCACCAGTCATTGGAGGCCATGGTTCCCTGCCCGCCAGCCAGAATCATCTCGAACTCAGTGGGTACCCCAGTTAGCCCCAATCCAACCCAAGGCTCTACGTAATCAGCAAGACCGCCAATAGTGATTAGGCCAACGTTGTAGGTCGTCATGGCCCCGAAGTAGTCTGCACTCTGTAGGGGTAGGAGTAATCCAACTACCATCCCCGGAAGAGGGATGCCACTGATTTCGAATGAGGTAAGCAGCCCAACGCTTTCGTTGAATAGCAGATTTTCAAGTGTCGCTGGGTCACTGATGGTGACGCCACTGACCTCTGTGAATCTCTCTTTCAACTGTGGGGTCTGATTGTTTATTTCCGCCCCTCCCCCATGCTCGACGAACTTGGACGCTGCCAATGAGTAGACAGCCCAATCCAGTGCGACTGTGTCCTCTGGCGTCGAGGTCCAGTTACTGTATCCAAGGAGGGCGGCTCTGGCAGGAGTCACGGTTTCACTTGGCGCCCCCATCCCTGCAATCAGGACCGGACCGATGTCACAGGTCAGAGCAATACAGTTCCCATAACCGTCATTCGCATTGTAAAATGCTGTTTTTATGGGAGTTAGGTCATGATCTTCAGAAATTGTCCAGATATCAGTTTGACCAGTGGCAGAATATGAAGCGGCTGAAACGTTCAATTCGGCATTCATGTTCCCAAACTTGCCTCCTCCGCCAGCAGCAGCCATGGACTCGATGTCTTCGGATGCCCAGATGCTGGGTGCCCTGTTGGAGAGGTCGAATTCTATCATCTGGGCAGCGAACATCGCCTTGGCGAAAATCTCCCCGTACTCGACTCCACTGCCCATTCCAGCTATTCTCTGAGTGTTCCAGAGGATATTGATCTGATTTACGACAGTATCGCCGGATACAGATGTGTGTTCGGCACCATCGCCGTCCGTCCATGTGCAATCCTCGCACCATTCGAATGTCTCGTATCCAGAGTATGTGATAGAACCCTCGTCATAGTCGAATTCGATGACCTCTCGTGTAGTATTCTCGTAGTAGATGAAAGGCCCTACCTTCTCATATGTCGGCTCAACGGTCGCATCTGCCAGTATTTCGTCAAGATTGGTAATCGAGTTCGCGAAGTAAGCCTTCTCTCCCGATGCGTTGATCCAGTCGTCATCGAAGTCAGCCGTATAATCTTGGTTTCCATCATCATCCAAGCCGTCGTAACTTCCTGCCACCGTATCTGCTACGGTTCCTTCAATGATGCCGTCTATAGTCCCTGTCACGCCTATTCCGACGTTTACCATCAAAAGCAGTGCCCCAATTATAATTGCAATAGTTCCCTTGTTTTCCATAGTTTCACTCAGACTTCCGAAAAGGGGACTAGGCATAAACCATTACACTAGGTTTAGTCATTGATACCTGATACGCTAGAGACAACCGCTGGCAAGATAAGGTTCATTTCGATACTCATGGGCGAAGGCTACGGGGACCCGTAGCTCAGTTGGTTAGAGCGCTCGGCTCATAACCGAGTGGTCATCGGTTCAAATCCGGTCGGGTCCACCAAAATAACAACCTGCAATATTGATACATTTGGGGCCCGACTTGGGCGAAGCCTCAAATACGGTTCAATCAGAGGATTCAGTGATGAGTGCATCGTTTAGAGTTCCGTTTATGATACTGGTTGTCTATTTCATGAGCCTCTGCTCGGGGGTAGCCGCAGTTCAAGCACAGACATCCCCAGACGTCTCACTTACATGCGATCAACCCGCTCCAATCGAGGTTTACCCTGGCGCACTTAGGTCTACGATCATCTACTGCACCTTGACAAACCCCACCACCTTCTCCGAGAAGGTTGACCTGACTTACCAGCAGGGGATAATTTCTGTAGCTGGCCCGGGTTCTGCTACCGTCCCCCCGGGGGACACTTCCTTCCAAGTTGCTGCTAGGGCTGATCTGAGGCAGCCAGAAGGGCAACAGGTCGTCACAATAACGGCAACTGTCACTCAATGGAATGGAGCACCCGTGACGGCAGCGACCTCTCCAACTGAGGCGAAGGTGATGACAGTATTCAAGCAGTTCAGCAGACTCAGGGTTGGTGCGGAGTTGGCGTTCATCCAACTTAGGCCAAAAGTCGACTACACCCTTGTCTTTGACGTTTACAACGACGGCAATGCAAGAGACAAGTTCAATGTCGAGATTCAGAACTATGACGAGTTGAACGACGAGGGTTTCCAACTTAGCCTGCCTCTGATATCACAGGAGATCGACTCACTTGCCCCTCCAGAGAAGTTCAGAGTTCAGATGCGTACACCGAAGAACCAAGGTTGGACTGACAAGTACTTCAATCTCCAATTCAAGGCTACCTCCGAGTATTCTGTTAGGTCAGAAGGAGTTCCGAATTACCAGATTCAGGTCATGACCATCTACATCAGAGGAGTCTACTTGCCTGGGTTCGAGCTAGTTGGGACAACGATGATGGCTGCTCTTGCTGGTGCTGCGTTCGGTAGGAACCAAACCAATGACGAACGACTCTTCGATGATGATGGAAACGTCACCCCCCTAGATAGCAGGATATTCTAGAAGCCCCCACCCAAGAGCCATAAGGCAACGGATTCATAACTGCACGTCTAACGTAGAATGTTTAGGGGTGTACTTTTTTGAGTGAAGGGGGTTTACTGGAGAAGGCCACTGGGCAGAATCCACGCCCAACTCCTGTTGCCGTCATTCCTGACGAGGATCGCGAAAAAGCAGCAGGACCAGTTGATGCAGTAAAGTCAGTGATCTTGCTAGGCCTTTTGCCCATCCTCATCTTCCGTGCCACCCTAGTATACTTGCCAATGGATTTGGATGAGTTGATGGTTCCTTTCACATCTTTTTCTTTGGTTATGGCAATAGTCTTCCTAGCTTCGCTTGTATTGGTCATGTGGAGGCTTGGATTAGTGACAACCACAGGGCTGTCAGTTTCTGGCTCAGGAGCGATATCTGCATCCGTAGTTGCAGTTTCATACCTATTGATGCTACTCCTGCCCATGGTGCTCGGGATAT
>CAXEIX010000110.1:0-3823 GCA_963996605.1 uncultured Candidatus Poseidoniales archaeon
TTGAAGAGTTACCAGTTATGTCAAAATGAATTTCCACATCTGAATCTACCTCTGATGCATCCATAGGGAAGTCGGAGTTATTGAATCCGGATGAAACCCTAGGTCGAGGTGGCAAGGGTCCAGGAGTACGAATTGGGGCCAAAATCCTCCCATGGGGTGACGATTGTTCGGACCTAGGAAGGGTGGTCTGAGAATTCCTGTTGCTATGCTCGACAGGCGAAACTGGTTCTTTTGGGGAAATTGCCAATAATTCATCAACCGTACCTGCGTCTAAGAGCCTGATTCCGGATGAGTTAGCTGCTTCAATCAGAGGGAGTACGCTACTGAGTTTCTCCAATTTCCCCACGGCACTGGACTGGACAATTAGCCCCGCTGAGACTAATTGATTGTATGTCTCTTCCCAACTAGACGAGTGCATGCGCTGGACGTCGTATGTGGACGCCCTTCATGGTATCGATGAGTAAAATGAGATTTTACGATTTTTTGTCCCAATCCGTGAGAGATGCTAGATCTATTTTCTTTAATGACTGCGATACTGTTTTCTTTTCCGAGCCCCATGAAATTCCACCTTCCCACTCCTCAGTTCCCTGCAATGATGCCTTTCCGCGTGGCTCCTCACCCTTGCTGACCTCTAAAGGATCGCTGCTGAGTGATGTTTCTCTTTTTGTCCCCTCCTCGGCGCGATCTATTGCCTCCAAAGCTAGTCTCAAAGCAAATGATGCGAAAGATCTCTTGTTATCCAAACGATCATTCTCACCAAAATCCATCCTTCTGACTAGGAAATAGTCCTCAGCAATAGCTGCAACATGAACTCTTCCGACTTCTTTTTCCTCTGTCGCTCCACCGGGTCCGGCTATCCCTGTGACTGCAATAGCGACGTTTGAACCAGACTTGTATCTTGCACCTCTGGCCATCTGAACAGCGACCTTGTGGGAGACGGCACCAGAGCCATCATCATCGAAAGCAGATTTTTCGACTCCTAATTCCCTCATCTTTGATTCGTTGGAATATACTATCCAGCCTTGTTTAAACCATGAGCTTGCTCCTGAAATATCAGTTAGCAGAGATGATATTAGGCCACCGGTACAAGATTCCGCTGTAGAAATTGTCCAATCCTTCTTTTTCAGGCGATGCTTCAGCCTAGAAGCCAAGGCTGCAGCCTCTTCTACCACGAAATTCTGTTCCAGCACACACTATTGACCTTTTCAGTAGAGGAAAAATCAATTTAAGCATGAACGACGTTAGTATTTCTTGGTGGGTCCGGCAGGAATTGAACCTGCGATCTTCGCTTTGTAAGAGCGACGTCATAACCCCTAGACCACGGACCCCGGGAGGTCCGAGAGGCAATGCATTCAAATCCTCTATGGTGGTTATGATTGACTAGAGGGGGTTAGATAATGCCAATGACTGAGTTGATTCAGAGGCTCGAGGCAGCAGGAGTGCCTATGGACGATTTGGTCAAAAATGCGATGGAGGACGTTGATCCGGCAGAATTCACCGATTTCGATTTAGAACCCTTCTGGAATGATACGCCGGTTCCATTCCTGTTTACTAGCTTTGGAGCGACGAGGACCATTTCAGCACCGCATATGATTGCAACCCTCCTTCATCACCTTGAGATTCTCGAGGGCCAAGACATTATGCTGATTGGTTCAAAGGGCGGGTATCTGGCTGCAATTATAGACAGAATGGTGGGAAAGCACGGCACGGTGACGATAATTGAGCCGCACGAAGAGGTCAGAGAGTACACTGAGGAGAGGTTGAGTATACACCGATCTTCTGGGATAATTCGTGTGCTTCGGCCACAAGACATGGAGAGCAGTGATGAGAAGTCAAGGAGATTTGGGAGAATTATGATAACTGGCTCGGTGAGGGAGATTCCGGAAACAATTGAGCACATGGTAGTCGATGGCGGATTTGTCCTAGGGCCATTTGGCGGCCCCGTCCACCAAAGGCTGCTGAAGAAGGAAAAACAAGGGGATCTGTGGTTTGACACAGATCTAGGGGGTGTCGTTTTTGGCCCGATGGATGTTGGAGAGTCAGAATCTAGCCCTCTAGATCCTGATTCACTTGCGAATCACATCGAGGATGCCTTTGACCTAGTTGGGGGCATTATGGAAATAGAAGAAGTGACATCCGAAAGAGTTCTGGCACTGGTTAGAGCTCTGCGAGATCTTCCGACCGATCTTCCATTCATCGACGAGGAATCGACCGAGGAGGAAATAATGGAGCATCCGGTGGTTGACCTGATTATGTCCGAAATAGACTGGTTGGGCCCACTATGGCCGATTTTCAGTGAGTTTCTGTCAATCGACATAGCAAGCCCCGGGTCAGCGGAAGAAATACCGGATTTCCTAGGCGGTCACGAAGACCTGGTCCCTTGAGATCATGCCTGAGTCATACTGCAGGCTGCTCGAGTCTGGAAAGTGGCACAGAGATAGGAGGAAGGTGGTCTGAGAGCCTGTGACGGCTGGTTTTGGGATCGAATAGGTCGCCATTCAATCCCGCTTGGACAACTTCTTCCTTTGTAATCGAATCTCTTCCACAATTTGGCCACGCTTCTAATTCAACAGTTTCATCGCCCATGTAGTCAACTTGGACACAAGGAAGGCACTGTAGACCAAGCCTCAGAGCTACTTGGTGCCGGTGATGGCCGTCCAATATAACCCCCGTATTCTTGTCAACAACTAGAGGCATGACATAGGCGTTCCACCGGTTTGTCATCTTTTCTAACTCATCAACCTTCTTAGGACGGGTTAGCTCGTGGGGCCGTAGAATCTCCATTGGCACTAAATCTACCTTCACGGACCTCGGAAGGGCCGTGGTTCAATATATCTGCTCCTCTGGAAGATGATTCATGGAAGACGCGCGCAGGCAAATTAGCCTGAGTCCCCTCAAGGATGAAGACAGGATTGTTCTCGACAGACTGAGGGAATTTGGCGATGCGTGGATTGTTGGGGGATGGGTTAGAGATGTTCTCTCGGGCTTTTCACCGGAATTGATTGCCGATATTGATATTGCAACCAATCTAACTCCTGTTGAGGTAAAAGCAATTTTTCCAAGATCAATCATGGTAGGAGAGAAGTTTGGGACCGTAATAGTTAGGATTGACGGGAGTAATAATCGTGATTACGAGTGCGAAGTAACGACCCTGCGAGAAGATGGTGGCTATTCGGATGGTAGAAGGCCAGAGAATGTTGTCTTTGGCCAAGAAATAGAGAATGACCTTGCAAGAAGAGATTTCACAGTCAATGCAATGGCAATAGAGCTCAATGGGAAAATGGTTGGGAACGATAAGGCTCAGGGAGAATTATTGGATTTCTGGGAAGGAGAAGCGGACTTGGCATCTGGACTATTAAGAGCAGTTGGTGATGCTGAGAAGAGGATTGGTGAAGACGGTCTACGAGTTATGCGGGCATTCAGATTTCTAGAAATCGGCGAACTTGGGCTCAGGAATCTAGACTCGGATCTAAGCAATGCGATTTCTTCAAACCTGGAAATGTTAGAAATGGTGTCGAAAGAGAGGATTTGGGGTGAGTTAGGTAGGATTCTAACAGGCCATCACTCCAAGGAGATTATCGAAAAGATGCACGATCATGGCGTCCTGGATAAGATCCTCCCGGGAGTATCTGTGAATCTTGGAGTTCATCATTCTCGTAATCATATGGTAAATCTGGCACTAATGTGCAGTTCTGAAACTTTGGACGGATCGGAGTTATCAGAGATGCTTGCGGGATATCTTAGGCTCTCTAAAAAGGAGACTGCGACTCTATTTCTCCTACATGATCTCAGAGGCTTGGAATTGGACAATTCTATCAAAAGT
>CAXEIX010000111.1:0-3791 GCA_963996605.1 uncultured Candidatus Poseidoniales archaeon
CCTAGTAGGATCGTGCGTGAGGGCCACCATGCAACCCCCGCCCCCGGCCCCGGTCAGTTTTGCCCCAAGTGAGTGGGTCCTTGCTGCGTTGACCATCTGGTCTAGCTTACTGCTACTTACTTCCAGTTTTCTTAGGCTTTCGTGGCAGGCATCCATGGCCATTCCCAATCCCTCTAGGTTTCCTGCTGAAAGAGCGGCTAATCCTGCCCTAGTAATGTTGGCAATTGATTCCAACTCCTCCATCCTTTCTGGGACTTCGGAAATTAGTTTTGCAACCTTGGCGACCATCCTTCCTGTTGGAGAACCAGTCCCCGAGTACCCAATCACTAGCCAGGCATCTCCAATTCCTTTGGGGATGTCAACGGTATTGATCGACCACTCCCTTGATCCCTCTGGTGTTTCCAGGCTAGTATCGAAAACATGCCTTGTTCCTGGCACTTCGGAGCCGGAAACGACTACGCACCCTCCAAGAGCACTGGTTGCTGTATCCGTTGGGCTCGCCCTTCCCTTCTGGGCGGTTGCCTCGGCCGAATGAGCGATTTTAGCCAGTTCCACAGCATCGAGTTCCGCGCCCGGTTTTAGGTGAGCGTGCATTGCAGCCCCAAATGCATTCGATAGTGCTGCGGATGAGCCCATACCTGCGGCTGAGAAAAGAGAGCTGTCCACGTCAATTTCAAGAGGGGGTCCAGAGTACTGGAAGATGTTCCGGATTATATGTGAGATGTGAGGATGTCTTGAGGGGACGAATGATGAACCCTCAAGTTTCCAAATATCAGACTCTTCAATACTGACTCTCACACCCTGATCGATAGCTACTGCCACAGCTGGATGGCCGAATACAACAGCATGCTCCCCGAAGAGGATGCATTTCCCGGGAGCAAAGGCGCTCGGCATGACTGATGGCTAGCACATTAGGACATGAGTGTTGGCCTGTTTAGCGGTTGTTTCAAGGTCTTGTTTGTAGACGGAGGTTTCGGGGAAACCCCGGTGAGCACCAATGATCCACCCCCTTCTGCAGACTTACGGGCCATTTGATGGTTGGATGATTCTTCTGTTGATAGCCTCAGTATCCATAGGATTCTTCACGTATCAGGTACAGAAGGCTACGCGCCTGGTTCTGATTGGTGCACCTGACTCGAGATTCGACTCCTGGGGCCCTAGAATCAAGGAGTTCATCTTAGGATGGCTTGGGCAAAAGAAGGTGCTTAGGGACAGAGTCGCAGGAACGATGCATGTTCTGATGTTCTGGGGCTTCTTGATGCTGGCATCGGATATGTTCGATCTCGCAACTGCGAATTACTTCTCTGGCGAGTTGCTACCTGAATTAGTCGTTGGACCCTGGAATGGGATGGTTGAACTGGGGTACACGATGGCACTCATCGGATGTGTCTCGGCATTAGTTCGTCGTGTGGCTTTCACCCCTGAGAAACTCAAGGGAAAGTCACAACTAGAGGGGAATGCTATCTTATTGCTTATTTTCACTATCACGACGACTTCATTCATGATTGAGTCTAAAGAAGACCCGAGTCCGTTCTGGGAGCCTATTGGTTACCAGTTCAGCGAGTTTGGTTTGGCAGACAGAACAGTAGTAGTTTCTTATTGGCTTCACATGCTGGCAATCTCGGTATTTCTGTTCCTAATTCCTCTTTCCAAGCATATGCACCTGGTAATGGCAGTACCAAACGTATTCTTCCACGACACAGGTCCTGCAGCCAAGATGCGCCCCCTTGCGATGGGGGATGATGGGAAGGCGGTTCCACTTGAGGACTTGGATATCGATTCATTCGGAGTTAGTAGTTACACTCAGTACACTTGGAGACAACTAATTGACGGGTGGTCGTGTACTTCTTGCGCGAGATGCCAGGATGTTTGTCCGGCATATGCTTCCGGCAAGGGACTCAATCCGATGCAGGTGATTCATGACGTCAGGGACTATGCGAATGAGCATGCACCACTTCTGCTGTCTGGAGAGGCGCCTGAGGAAACGATGATGCAAAGGATAACCGAAGAGGCGGTATGGGCATGTACAACTTGCAACGCTTGTGTAGACGTCTGTCCACTGTATATCGAGCACGTGCCCAAACTAACGGATCTGCGTAGGAATGCAATGATGGAGACGATGGAGTATCCCGATGTCCTAAATACAGCAATGGGCAACATAGAGTCAACCTCGAACCCATATGGATATGGCGAACACGAAAGAGCCGACTGGGCTTCTGATCTGGATGTAAAAATAGGAGAGCCCGCCGAATACATCTACTTCGTAGGATGTGCAGCAAGCTTCGATGAGAGGAATCAGAAGGTTGCAAGATCGACAATTTCCCTACTGAAGGAGGCTGGGCTAGATGTCGGTATTCTGGGTATGCAAGAGGGTTGCTCAGGTGATCCGGCACGTAGAGCTGGGAACGAGTACCTGTTTCAGATGCTCGCCGAGACTAATATGATGACTTTCCAGGAGTTGGGGGTCAAGCGAATTATTGCCTCATGCCCCCATTGCTTCCACACATTGGGCAAAGAGTACGGAGATTACGGGGGAGACGATCTGGAGGTCTTCCATCATTCTGAGATTCTAGCCAAATTGCAAGAGGAGGGGAGGTTGCCCCGTGTGGAGAAGAATGGCGAGAGTATTACTTTCCATGACCCATGCTACCTTGGTCGCATTGGAGGGATCATTGACGAGCCTAGGGATGTAATCGGAGGTGTCGATGTTGAGACTGAGAGGAGTGGTCGTGATTCGTTCTGTTGTGGGGCTGGAGGTGCTCAAATGTGGATGGAAGAGGATGCGGACAAGCGAGTTAATGAAATTCGGGCAAAGGAGTTGTCTGAAACCGGTTGTGACACGGTGGCAGTAGGTTGTCCATTCTGCTCCATTATGGTGAAGGATGGACTAGACGCTGTGGGAGCGGAGATGGATGTAAAGGACGTGGCTGAGATTCTCTGGGAGCAGATTGTCGCAAAGGACAATGAGGTCCAAGAGAAGATTGCCAACACCAATTGAGCGAGGGCCGGGTGCAGGTTCTCTGAGCGTGACAATCATTAGTCGCTTCTTCTAGGATTGGTCATGAGTGCGGAGTTCAGAATGCTGGGGATTACCGTCCCCCGTATCGCAATGATGAATGGATTGGTTCTATCTGTTTGGGGAGTGATTGCTTACTTCGTCCAAAGCGCGGACCCCCGATCAATTACTGCTCTGATTCCTGCATTCATGGGCATACCAATGCTAGTACTGGGTTTACTGTCTGAGAGTAATCCCTCCAACAGACGCCACTACATGCACGCATGCATGGTGATGGCTCTACTCATGGCAATTGGTGGGGCGAGAGTAGTAACTGGATTTGGAGAAATGTCGTGGTTGGCAATTATTTCGCACCTCCTCCTTCTCCAAGTGGGAGTATCGTTCATGATTGTGGGAGTTAAGTCATTCAAGCACGCTCGCCTACTTCGAGAGTCCTCGGTGGTCGAATGAAGCCTGTTATTGGCATTACCTGTTTCGTAAGGGAGGCAACCTACGGCAATTGGACGAGGGACGCAGCAATCCTTCCATCTGCATACATCACAATGGTCAGCAAGGCTGGAGGAGTTCCCCTAATCATCCCACCAGCTGGAGACATGACGTTGCTTCTGGATGCTATGGATGGCCTTATCGTGGCAGGGGGTCCAGATATCTCACCAGCTAACTATGGCGAAGAACCTGGGCCTATGACTACAGAATTCTACCCAGATCAGGATTTTTCCGAAACGGGCCTGATAAAGGGAGCATTGAACAGGGACCTACCGCTACTAGGAATCTG
>CAXEIX010000112.1:0-3779 GCA_963996605.1 uncultured Candidatus Poseidoniales archaeon
CAATTGCTCGGACATGATTCTACGAAAGCGTATGTGGCTTTGATTTTATGACTGACTGCACGTGCGACGGGCATGGAGATCACCCGCAAACTGGTTCTTGCCTTCACCTTCGTTTTCGGGCCCGTTGTTCTCGCTTCGTACGTATATGGCGTATCTCATGCTGAGAATCCGATGGATCTTTGGGGAGGCGTTCCAGAGACCTGGAGGGATTACATCATCCCATTCATGTTCGTGGCTGCACTTGGTTTCCTGATTTACTGGTACATCGTTTTCTTCCAGTTGGAAGAGTCGGTGGTAAGTTCCCTGAGGTGGCCCTGGACTGAGTCTGATGGAAATGGCGAGATGCGTTTACTACTTGCATACGCATTATTTCTGATTCCATCTGCATTGTGGATAGAGAGCACAATTCTACATATCGAAAATGACTACGTATGGACTCAATACCTCGTAATAGGGACGCTTTTGTTCACATCTATCGGGAACATAATGCTAGGCCTACTTGCATTTGGGGCATACCGGGATGGAGTCGAGGGATCCGTGCTGATGATTATCGGTTCGATAATGCTGGCCATCCAATGCATCCTGAATGACTTCGTGATTTGGGTATACAAGTTCCCATGGTGACTAGCAAACAGAGACAGTCAAGATAATGCTGGTAGTCCCCACGGCGTTGACGTGGCTTCTGCTTGGTTGATAGTCGGCGGTTATGCGATAGCAATGGTGGCATTCGCCATCTGGGCGCGACGGGACCTGGGCAAGGAGGACGAGTCATACTACCTCGCTGGGAGGAGCCTTTCTGGACCCATCCTATTGATCACCATGGCAGCGACAAACTTCAGTGCCTTCACGGTATATGGCTCGAGTGGGGCTTCTTACAGGATCGGGCTTTCTTTCCTACCGATAATGGCATTCGGAACCGGTTTCATGGCGGCTTCGATGTACCTGCTAGGCAGGAAGGTCAGGGCCCGTTCGGTGGAACACGGGGCGATGACGGCACCAGAGATGATTCTGGGCCAGACTGGTTCCCGTGATGCACAGCTGACCATGGCCACGGTTCTGGTGATCGCTACGATTCCGTATCTTGCCCTGCAGCCTCGGGCTGCGGGGATTGTCGTCTCGGCGCTATTCGGCGGGCCGGAGTGGATCGGAGCTGTGCTGGTCACAGCCCTAGTGGTTGGCTACACCCTAACGGGCGGATTGAAGGCAGTAGTTAGGACGGATGCTGTGCAGGGCGCGATCGCACTGGCGCTTCTCTGGCTCGGACTTGCAATGGTGATCAACGATGCAGGTGGGCTCGGCGTTGCTCTGGAATCGATTTCATCTTCCGAGGAGACCTCTGGATTGCTAGGGAGGGATGGTAACTACACACTGCTGATCTGGTCGAGCACGATGATTCTCTGGCTTTTTGCGGACCCGATGTTCCCCCAGCTGTACCAGAGGCTTTGTGCCGCAGAAAGTGATTACGCAATTGGCAGGATGGCGACTCTGTATCCCGCTGTGGCATGGTTGGCATTCCTCCCTCCAATATTGATTGGTACGTTGGGCCATCTGGATAATCCGGGACTCGATAGGACGGGTTCAGACAATATCCTGCCCACGATGATCATGGATGTTGGTGGTGAATGGCTAGGGGGCCTGGTTCTAGTGGCTGGACTAGCAGCACTGATGTCCACGATGGACTCGCAGCTTCTCGCCACGGGTTCACTAGTTACCAGGGATTTGGTCCCCAAGGGGAATAGTGGGTTTTTGTCTAGGGAATCGGTTATCGTCTCTCTGGCAATTCTAGGTCTTATTCTTTCACTATGGTCTGATTTGTCAATTCTGGATCTGGGGCTACTTGCCTTCTCAATGTACGCCGTTATGTTCCCCTCCGTTTTCGCGGCGTCCCATTTCAACGACATCGATGGTAGAGCCGTAATGGCATCTATTGCTGCAGGGGAATCTGTCGTATTGCTAGCGGTTCTCTCCCCCGAGTCATTTGATGGATGGTGGGTGGAGCCGGTGAAGGGGGCCGTTCCCACGGCTGTAATTCCATCACTTGTGGCTGCCGTCATTGGTTTGGCCACTGTTCAGTATGCATGCAATAGGAAGATCAGCTTAGATTGGTTTAGCCAAATTTTCCCTGGAGAGGTTGCTCCTATGTTTGGACTAGTGGTGGTTTTCATCCTTGCACAGGACTTCTGGTGGTGGGATGATAGTGAGACATGGGCATTGGGGCTCCCCAAGTGGATCTGGTGGGCTGCGTTACTTTCCATGGTCCAGACGGCCATTATGGCGAAATGGGTAGTGAGAGAGAAGGCCCGTTAGAGTCAAGTCTGTTAGTGCCTCGTTGAGGCCATGGGACTTGGCAGGGCTATGTTGTTCGGCACTCTTGCGATGGTTCCGGGAGCTCTACTATCCCTATCTGGGTGGATTCTGAGTGGGAGCCCAGAGGATTGGAGCGCCAAGCTATGGTTGTCCTGCTATGCACCGTTTTTCGGATGCGTGGCTGCTGGGGTGATGATCGGTTGGAGAGATGAAAGGAGCCCGGATCTGGAGGTCTGAGGTTGCGCCGAGCAGAGAAGGCCGGCATTATCGGTGACAAACTCGACGAGTTGTACCCGGAGACTCCGATTCCGCTGGACCATGTCGACCCATACACGCTGCTTGTTGCAGTAATGCTGTCCGCTCAGACGACCGATAAGAAGGTGAACGAGGTTACCCCGAGGTTGTTCGAGGCTGCTGGAAGACCCGAAGAAATGGCCTTGCTGGAAGTAGATGAGATTCATAGCATCATTCGTGAAATTGGATTGGCCCCAACCAAGTCAAGGAACCTCCGAAGGATGGCAGAGCAGATTCTGGAAGATGGAGGGGGAGTGAGGCCCGATTGGGACTTCCTAGAGTCTTTGGCTGGAGTGGGTCACAAGACGGCAAGCGTGGTCATGAGCCAGGCCTTCGGAGTTCCTGCTTTCCCCATAGATACCCATATTCACAGATTGGCAGCCAGATGGGGTCTTTCTGATGGAAGTAATGTGATGAAGACCGAGCGGGATCTGAAAGTAGTCTTCCCAGAGGAGACTTGGAATAGGAGGCATCTGCAAATAATCTACTTCGGAAGAGAGTACTGTCCGGCACTGAGGCACGATCTGACGGGATGCCAGATTTGTTCGTGGGCTGCCACGAAGAAGAGGATCAAGGAGGAGATGGGTGGTTGAATGGACGTCTTTGTTGGAAGGATAACATCTACTGGCTTCTCTACTGGTGACAGGATAGTCATAGGGGACTGGAAAGAATCCCCCTTGGGGAGTTTCACCAATATCATGTGGGCTAAGCCAGATGGGAGTAGGGTTCTGCTATCGCCATCTGAGATGCATGCTGAGTACGTCTCGGAACTATACAACTTTGAAGACGTGAGAGTAACGGAGATTGCAGTGGAGAGGGGGAAGAGGGAAATCTCGATCAACGGAGGTGGGCTAGATATCAAAATCCGCTGGGGGAATCCATTCCCCATCCCTATCTGGAGGCCGCTATGGTTCATCGCGAGTTTCGAGGCACTTTTCAGTCGGATTCTCTTCGGAACTAGAACCCATGGAATCACGAAGAATGGAAGAAGAGAGTGGTATTCCGTGAGATCTCTGTCTCGCATTCTGAAGGCTGAAGCGAGCTTTGAGGGAGAAGATCTGGGTATGAAAAGGGATTTCGAGATCGATGCATGCTTCGGGTTCAGTGAACCCCCATCAATGCCTGCATCGGTCACTCTGAAATCATACATCGAGTGATGGTAGCCTTCATGAGTCTGG
>CAXEIX010000113.1:0-3687 GCA_963996605.1 uncultured Candidatus Poseidoniales archaeon
CCGTACGCATACGGGAAGGAAGCAGTTTTTGGAGGGCCGGAGTTAGGGGAGACTTTGTTCAGGGTGAATTTACACCTGTCACTGCTGCATGTCCCAGAAGTAGACCTAGACCACCCGGGAGCCTCCGAAACTGAGGGTGAGTTTGCTGTTGAATCTTCGAACCCGAGCATTACTGAATCATCGCCCTTGGTCAGTGATCTGTAGATCCAGTCATCTGGAGAAGGGTTTCCCTGAGAATCTAGCATACCATAGTGAGACATCGTAGAAGAAACTTCGAATTCTTCCGTGAATAGGGAATTGCCTTCATAGTCAACTACTCTGAAATGGGAAATTGTCAGACCCTCTCTCGTATCTTGGTTATTCCCGCCATAATTGAACGAAGCGCTTGTATCTACGATTATTCTGATATCGACGCTTGATTGGTCCTGGAATCCAGATGGGATGTCAAATGAGACAAGTCGGAAGTCCCCACTCTGATCGCCATATGTTTGTCCATCATCCGCAGTGTATCCTGTTCCAGGGATTGGGCCGGATCTTGCTGAGCAATCAGAAGATGTGCTGCTCGTACTCGAGGAAATATCAGCCCATGTATTTCCATTCAATGAAAGTTCTACACAAGCGTTGTCACTAGATCCTCCCTCTAAATCCCATTCCATATTAAACTCAATTTTGGATGTGGAGTTGGTCCCAGAAAGATCGATGTTCCGCTCAAGAACGCCGTAGGCATTTGCATTGTATGTGCATGAAGTTGAAGTGGTTGTGAAGCAACCGTGATGCCAGACATCCAAGTCGACCCCTTCGTTGATAACTTGAATATTGTCGATGAACCATCCTGGCCTCTCATTTACAGAATCTGGATGGGTCCATATAACGAATCTGAACTGGACATTGTCAGATTCGGTTATCCCGGGTAGAGAAGACAGAGTGAAATTGCTAGTGACCCACCCGCTGTGTGATGGGGATGCAAAAACCGGGACTGGCGATGTGGCGCCGTTAGGGGTTGGGGCATCGGAAGAGAGGGTACTAGGGTATCCACTCTGAGGCTCAATGAAATTCCATTCTCCCCATGTTGATTCTGACTTTAGGCGGTATTCCACCCAGGTTCCATCACCGCCTCCGGAAGAGGTTGAGTCCACGTGGAACCAGTGATCGAAGGTTAGGTAGTATGAACTAATGTAGGAGCCTACAGGGACACTCTGAGCAGGAATTAACAGATGCCCGAAAGTTCCTGCAGGGACTGGTTCCCCAGGCATTGTTCCTGCTGAAACAAGACCCTGCGTAGAGGAGGAGGGGACGATCCCATGAGGCAGAGTCTGCTCCTCACCGTATATGCTCCCATTCAAATCTAGGAATGTTGTTGCCCTCCAAAGCTTGCTTCCATGGCAGATAAAGGAAGTATCTAAAATCTCAGAATCATCCAGATTCCTATTCTCGTTCAAATCTAGTCCCGAAACAAGCTTAATGCCTGCATATGTGCAATTTTCTCCAGTGGGCTCGGAAAGGATATCTACCTCATACTCGTAATAGTCTCCAAGGTTGGCTGAAACTGTCCCTCCGGAACCTCCGGAGTCACTGATGGCAATGGATGGTGTTGAAGTGTAGTTGGCACCCCCATCAGTTACTTCCACGGAGTGTATGACGCCAGTAGAGTAGACGTTTGCCGACAATGATTCACCCGATCCGTTTGCCACACCAACCACAATAGTGTCTGAGGACTGGTATCCAGACCCTGGGGAGTCGATTGTAATCGATGTAATTGTACCACTAGAATCTACCGAACCAACAGATGCAGCCGCACCGGACCCATCGCACTGGCACTGGATTACAACCTGGTCTGAAGTGTCGAATCCGGAACCGCCATCGTTGATTGCGATGCTCTCTATTCCGGAGCTAACTGCATAGGTCCCTGAGAAGCCGGATCCTCCCCCTCCAGTGGCTGAAAGATTTCCTGGGACATATCCGCTCCCGGAATCGTCTATCGACAATGATGTGATTACATCGCCGTTTGCGAAAGTCTCACAGTAGTATATGGTCTCGATGATTTCGTCGTTGTCTAGGGTCTGGTCAAAGTCGCTATCGAGACCATGATCTATGTAGTCCCCTGGTGAACCGCCACAGCCTGATAAGTTAGTTGAAGAGGACTTGATGAAAACCCTACGCCATCCTGGTGAGTACTCATATGCTGAGTTGAGAGTTACTTCGATTTCACCTACATCGAATGTACTTACATTGGAGCGTGATCCATCATCCTTTAGGACCATCTCGCCCTCATCATTCAGCTCAACCCCAACCATATTTCCGGAGGAGAAGTCATCTCCATCCCAGGTAATCCCCGAATCAGGAGAAGAAGATAGAGGAGAGTTGGTCACATGGACCCATCCATCCAAAATTGTAGAGTTGGTAGGGACAGTGAATCCGTCGACTACAGTGGGAGTTCCTTCGCTGTTGATTACAGAGGGACCAGACCAATTTGAAACTCCAGCATAAGATATCGGAGACAGGATCATTATTAGGGTCATCACAATTGTAAGTCTAGCGCGTTCACTGGGCATACTTATGCTGTGCATTATGTCAGTTATGAACCAATCTACGTAACTGTCGAAAAAGCCTGTTCTGAGTGGAGCCACTGGGGGGAATTGAACCCCCGACCTTCGCCTTACCAAGGCGACGCTATACCTCTAAGCCACAGTGGCAGCGCGGCAACGACCGAAGGAGTTGGTTTAATCGTGGCGACTATAGAGAGTCGGACTGTCTTCGAACGTCAGTCTGAAAACCAATGGGCTGGTGCGCCCCTGTAGCCGAGGTCGCATAGCCCGGTATTGCGCGGGCCTGGAAAGCCCGTGGGATTTTTCCCTCGCGAGTTCAAATCTCGCCCTCGGCGCCAATATCCCCCAAATTGATGTCAATCACCATACGCAGGGGATGAGTTTCTTATTCAATGTCAATGGCCTAAGAAGAACATGGAGCAGGCGGAGGAGGGAGATTCTACGAATAGTGAAGAACGCCTGATGAATAGGCTGAGTGATTACTCGGTTGGAAACAGATTCTCCAAAGTGAACCAACGACTTGGCCTAATTGACATATTATTTACAGAGATAAGGTACAATATTCTCCTAATCAGCAAATTCTGGGGAGTAAAGGAGGGAGTAATGATTGGCTTGTTCGTTGCTGGATTCTTTCTCGGAACATGGGACTTTGGGATTGGGGAGATTTCAACCGGGGGGGACTACAACAGATGGGGAATTCTAGGTGGCGAGGATAGTGGTTTCTTGCACATGAGGGATTTAGCCCTGATACTTTCCTTACTTTCGGTGATTTGCTGGGTAGGATTCGTTGTAATGCTTTGGAATAGCTATCCAATAATGAGAGAGAACATGGTCTACCTTCTTATCGGGATGGGTTTCATTCAATTTGGCCATATCAAATCACATGCAGACAATCCTTCATTTCCTTGGGATTCAGGGATAGGTAGTTGGGTCTGGGTAGTAGTTTCGAATCTAATAATGCTGTTTCTATCGATCTTTGTTGTTAGGAGAGCCGTTGTTGAGACTAGGGATATTCATGTCCAAAGGAAGCACTCCCATCCCGATCCCAGGGTAATAGAAAGGGCATGGAAGGATCATAGCCTACAATCTTGGAGTCTGGGAATTCTCGTATGGATAATTGTACTCAACATCAGCTTTTGGA
>CAXEIX010000114.1:0-3686 GCA_963996605.1 uncultured Candidatus Poseidoniales archaeon
AAGGCTCTTATTTCCAATGTTGTCAAGGCCCCACCTCATCCACTGCGACATAGCCCCATCAAGGGAAATCGTAGTCTTTCTTTCTATTGAATTGCCGTCGTATTTGCAATTTACTTCAACCATTAGGTCCGAACCACCAGTTCGAGGGGGCTCCTCCTCGGGATACCAGCTGTTGTCCCCGGTATCTTGACCAAGTGTAATTTCGTGGATCTTGTCTACTGTGACAACAAGTGAGTCCTGCAGTGAAATCTGGAAGTCTGTTCTCACGGTCCCACCACTTGTGCTGCTTGGTTCCCAAACAAATGTCACATCCACCCATTCTTCATTGGAGTTCACTATCGGACTTTCAGAGATCTCGATATTCTGAACCATCAAGCCACCCGTTGATCCGGTCCAAATCTTGTCACCAAATCCTGAAGTCAACCTCACTGGGAAGAAAACCAGGTTTCCCTTTACGCTGGCTTCCCTAATCACCACGTTAACCAGTGGAAATGAGATTGATATTGCAGCATCAACCTCTTCAGAACCCCAATAGAAAACTATTCCCGACTCGCTCCCAGGGTTGGAGAAAATCAGACTCCTAACAGAAAAGATAACCTCTATCTTCTCGTTTTTCGAGACTTGGCCATCTTGCACTTCTACATCTACTTGAACCTCTCCAGATTCAGAAAGATAGACTGCCGGTAATTGCGAGGAACTTTCGTATGTGTTTCCACCGACTTTTACAACTACTGTCGCATTGGCCGACACTCCAGCAGAGTCTGACACCTCGTATGGTATCGAGAATGTCCAGGTCCCAGAAGAGTAACTCCCCGCCTCTCCCCACTCAATCATCCATGAGCCAATTTCTACTTCTCCAAGAACGGATGATGTCACTTCTACAGACTTCCTCTCCTCTAAGTCCGATTCGAATGGAGTCAGTTGTCCGCTGTCCGGGTCCCCAATAAGGAACAGATTGAACTGATCCGGAGATACACAGCAATTATCGCTCTCTGCAGCTTGGACATTTATTGGTGAGATAATTACTACTACCAGCATCAATGAAAATATGGTCACTTGCCTTGCTCGGGACCGGTCCACGCTACTCTGATTCATATCGTACCCTTCAATGCGACGCAATTATTACGAGAAAATTGTGCTCTTCCCCACAATAGTTTACGCCACGACTAGTTGTGAAGCCAGACCAATTCTGCAACTCCGTTGTTAATCTTCACAAGTCTAGCGAAACCGACCCTCTCAAACTGGTAGACTCCCCCAATAGTCAATTCAAAATCTTCAATCATTCCAGCCAATTCCCTAATTCCCTCTCCTTCTGGAACAAACATCTTTGCTTCTCTGGATATTTCTTCAGGAAGCCAATGTATGATTGGTCGATTATCGCTTCTCTCTTCGCCTTCAATCTGTGCATTAGAACCATTAATTTCAATATCGGCGAAGTCCTTCAAACGCAATTTTGCCTGTATTAAATCTTCATTTTGAATGAAAATGGAATTTTTCACCACCCATTCCCTCATTCCCGCAATTAATCCGTCCGGATGCCTAGCAATCTTCGCTTCAGAGGGGATGTTTTCACCATGAATTTGAATCCTTACTGGATCGGAAACAAAAAATCTCCTTTCACAAATGCCATCAATATTCTTTGAATTGAAAGCCTCTAAGGTTTGCATTGAAATTGAAATATCCTTCTGAGTTAGACCAATTTCACTCCAAAGAGAAATTAGAGATTGAGGCTCAAAACCCCTTCTTCGCAGAGCCCTTAGAGTAGGTAGACGAGGATCATCCCACCCATCATATTCTCCCTTTGTGATTGAAGATGACATTCCCGATGTCGAGAATCCACCAAACTCGTGAACTTTTACCCTCCCCCAGTAAAGAGTCTCCGGATATGTCCAACCGAAGTGTTCGTACAGAAGAGTCTGTTTCCTAGTACTGTCCATTAGGTCCTTGCCTCTAATTATGTGTGTAACTCCCTGCATGTGATCTTCCACCGCACTTTGGAAATCCAACAGCGGCCAAACTTTGTATTTCTCTCCAACTACTGGGTGTGGAGAGTGTTGAATCCTAAGTGCTGGCCAGTCTCTAAGGGCAGGATTTGGCAGACTCATACTTGTCTTTACACGTACTACGGCAGCCCCTTCCACTAAATCGCCAGAATTCATCGCCACCCATTCTTCTAGGTTCTTTGAAATCTTCTTTTCTCTGCACGGACAGTCCAACTTCCCTTCGCGAAATTTCCGAAACGCTTCAGCCTCACACCGACATACATATCCAAATCCCCCTGAAATCATCTTCTTCGCTTGTTTGAGATAAATTGGCATTCTTTCACTGGCTCTAATGATAATATCAGCACCCCTTCCCGACAACCACTCGAAGTCTTCCTCAATCCAACTGTACGCTTCTAGCAAAGGAGGCTTCACCCTGGTATCCGTGTCATCGAATCTGAGTACTATTTTCCCATCATATTTTTCCGCATAACCGGAATTAATCACTACTCCTCTAGAATGACCAATTGATAAGGGCCCATTTGGGTTAGGCGCAAATCTAAGCACGACGCTTGAAGTATCGCCCGGCAGATCACGCAAACCTTCCCTTTTCTTGTGCTTCTCTCTCTCCAAAGCCTCCGGATCGATATCTTCAAGATCAGCTCTAACCACGTCCAATCCTTTCTCTTTTGCCAATAAATTAGCCCTTTCTACTTCGTTATCAATCAGGCCGACAAGCCTCTTTGCTTGAGGTCGAAGATCCGATCTTTCTGCCAATAACCTTCCTAGGACACTTCCTGACCTGCCCTCTCCATTGTATTCTATGGCATTCTGTAATGCATATTTCCTAACGGTCTGAATATCATCAGGATCAAAATCTCCATTATCCCCCATGATTATCAATCAAACCAGCCAATGATTACATTTCACCATTCTTGCTAATTCCATTCATCAAGAGCGGATTGAACCCCGCTATGGGGTGAAATGGACCTTGGTGGAATCGGCTTTCGATGATGCATCATCCATGCCCTGTCGACATTTTTCCACTTTCTTCTGAGACAATCATTGAGATCTCCTTCCCTACAAAGCTCTTCGATTGCAGCCTTTGACTTTGGATCCGCGGGGTATCCTGATCCCAGATCAATTCCTAAATCCTCAGATAGCCTTTCCATCGCCCAATCTCTGTTCACTTTGGCGATAATGCTGGCAGCTCCGGTTACTACATCATCAGAGTCCATCCGATGCTTGGAAAATATTTTCCAGTCGTTCTTCTCCATTCTCAAGGACGAAGAAATATTCCTGCCAAAACGTTCTGCATCTACATCACAAGCATCAAGAAAAATGCTATATTCTAATGAATTATCTGAAACCTCTTTGATCGCCTCTGAAAATGCCCATACCTCCAGAGAATTCAGAGTTCTAGATTCCATCCACAAGTCAATTCTCTCTGGTTCGCAGTGTATCAAACCAATCTCCCAACCTCTAGATTTGGAACTAGCGATTATTTCAGAGTGTATTGCCTCTCTCTTTTTCTTGCTAAGTTTCTTCGAATCATCCACTCCTAATTCAGTCAGAATTACCCTGTCTTCCTTTGGGATCGAAAGCGCACAAACTACCAGGGGTCCAATGGCTGGCCCCCTGCCTGCTTCGTCAACCCCTATGTGATGGGCTCCCATAACACTCCAGCGACCCCAATAGTCATCA
>CAXEIX010000115.1:0-3684 GCA_963996605.1 uncultured Candidatus Poseidoniales archaeon
GATGACGGGGTTGTTCTGGATTCCAGTTTCGGCAGCCTATCTGAAAACGAAACCGCCCCATCCATCAATCTCAGCGGATCTGCATGGGAACCAGATCCTGGCGAGAGAAGCATCGGCATCCGATTGCTAGACGGAAAGGGGGCTTTAGTCACATCTATGGAACGGACGTTCGATGTGAGAAGAAGCGACTGGAATATTGGCATTGGGGTCGTGGAATTGGTCGGAGAGGGTTCGGACCAGAAGATCAACATCCCAACAAAGAGACTCAACGAGAATATCTTGGCGGGTGCAGACTGCAAAATTACAATGAGCTCTGAGGGATACTACTCGGAGCATATTGTGGATATGACCCAAGCATTCGTTCCGGCTCCGAAATTCGCTAGGCCGGATGTGGCAGATGGGGAAGAATTGGTGGTAACCATAGGATGCGGATTCCCCTGGGACGTGGATTCCGACCCCAATGACGATGAGGCGACTCTCGTCCTTAGTGGCGGCTCGTCACTGGAGGACAGGTTCGATGAGTTCGGCACTGGTTTGATCGTATCCATACTTGTGGTTGGTATGTACCTCGGGCTGACTTGGATCGCTAGCAATCGCAAAGAGGGTCAGCGTCTTATGTCCCTAGCACAAGCAGCGATAGATGAGAAGATGGCTGAGAACAAGACGAAGGTCCAGAAAGATGTCCTCCCTGTCCCAGAAAAGAATGAGGAAACTTTGGAAGAAGATGATGGAGATCTGGATAGCGATGAAATCGAGTTCGTGCAAAAGGAGGAATCTGAGGATGGCGACGAGTATGACCAGAGGCTCAGAAGGCTTCTTGACAGATAGCCAATATTACGACTCATGGGGAGTTACATCCGCCCTTCTTCGTTCTACACTTTCGACCCGATCAGATTATCGCCCGAATCCTTGATTGAACCAATTAACGAATCCATGACTGGGAGTCACGAGAGGCTCCTGGGCCTAGTCGGGGGATACAACGTGCTGCCCGAATTGAAGGAGGGGGAGCCATCCCCTATAGACAGGGCCACATCGCTATTCATCTCGACACTAGATTGGCAGGATAGTGGCGATGCGCCAAGGGCATTGGACGGAGGCCATTCGAGAGAGCGTCTGGGCAGATTCCCCAGCAATGACGGGAATGCAATCGAATATCTGATTGAACACGCCATTGAGAGAAAGGGGGAGACCGACCTCCATACCCTTCTGGATAAACTAGGGAGGGGCCTGATCGATGGAAATATTGGACAATCCGGATTCGGCGTGGGTTCTGGTGGTATCGAGCTACTAGGATGGCTAGAAGTCTCTGATGTGATTGACCTGAGGAAGGAGATAGAGCGCGGAGGGTGGTCGGTCAAGTCGGAAGAGCCACTAGATGGCGGGGTTCAAGATGCCTTCAGACACCTCCTAGTATTCCTGAGATCGGCTAGCAAAAGAGAACGCGGGATATTGATGAGGAGACATTCCTAAGCGCGAATTCTAATCTCGCTTAGTTTCTGATACAATGGCATGGCCTCGTCCAGGACCTCCAAAAGATAAGGGCTCAACTCGCCTTCTCTGGGAGATGGCGCGGAGAATCCGGAAGAATTCCACACTGAACCGTACCAAAACTTCGCCCAGACACCATCGCAATCCCTCGGCCCGGGATCCCATGACAGCATCTTCTCATCGAAATTGATTCCTACTAAATCACACAGCCCCCCCAGCATAGATCTAGGATTCTCCAAAATTTCCTTCGAATCCAGAATTGGGGGATTAAAGCCTGACCTTCCAGTCACGTGTTCCACGATTCTGATCTGCTGTGGCAGGCCGGTCGATCTCAGGTCAATTGAGTCGGTTATCTTTGAAAGAGAAAGTAGTACCTCTCGGGGATCCCTGATTAGGAAGCAATTGGTTAGTCCGTCAACCCATGAGATGTCAGAATCATCCATCACATGGTGGCACATGTGCTTCTGATACCAGATTTTTTTCCCCCTGGGTATTGGCCCGGTTAGTTGTGAGATTACTCGTTCAAGGTCGGACTCTTGTTTCCGGATTACCACTTCTGCCCCGGGATGTTGCACCCCTGTGGAAATCAGAAAGTTCGCATATAGTGGCTCATCAGAAGCATGACAATCTGACCTATTGTCGAAAGAGTACATCATTGCCGTGGAGATGTTCCGTGGACCTGACCACATGGCTATTTTTACCCGATCAGTCAAGGGACTAACTCCTAACAAGTTCCTGGTAGAGATTCTGGAGGTGTTCGCAAATTGGCCCCCTGTTGCCATCTCCAACTGGGCTTCCATCGAATGAAACCACTGGAGTTAGGCCTGCAAAGGTTCCAGTAACGAAAGCCTCTTCCGCTGAATTCACATCTTCGAATGTGAAGTTTCTCTCTGAGTATGGTATTCCGTTACTGTTGCATAACTCCAACACCTTGCCCCTAGTGATCCCCTCCAGGCAATACTCTCCAGAAGATGTCCAGACCTCGCCGCCTTTTGCCATGAAGAAGTGTGTAGAGTTGCATGTGGATACGAAACCATGAGGGTCCATCATCAGTCCCTCTTCCCCTCCTTTCTCACCTGCCTCGATACAGGCTGCAATACAGTTATGCTTTGAGAGGCTGTTTATCCTTGGATCCTGAATCTCGGGCCCACTCCTCCTTACCCCCACAGACACTAGTTTGATTCCTTCTACTGCCCTCATTGGGTTTGCTTTCTTGTATTCTGGAATTATTACAATGGTTGGGGGAGATGAGATTACCCAAGGTGCTTGGTACGGAGTGGGCTTGAGGCCTCTAGAAATTATGAGTCGAAGATGCACCTGGTCATGCATCTGGTTGGCAGAGATTACCCGATAGATTTCTTCCATAATTTGATTCCTTGACTTGCCGGGATCCAGCGAAATCTCTGATGCGCCGCGAAAGAGCCTATCCATGTGTTCTTCAATGAATACGAGTTTCCCCTCGTGTAGTCTAAATGACTCCCAGACTCCGTCGCCAAGTAGGAAACCAGCATCGAAGACTGAAACCATAGCTTCGCTACGTGGGCATAGTTTTCCATTAACGGAAATTAGAACCGTCTCGTTTCTGGGATCATCTTCGTACTCATGGGTTCCCATCAGAGTGCCTCTCCAGTAAGGCGCTGGAACATACTTGCGTATAGTTCAGCCGTACTTTCAATTATGGAATCGGGGAGTGCTGGTATTGCGGGTTCCTCGGTGTTTGACTGTCTGGCTTCGTAAAGAGAAGCATGATGTCCTGTTTCGATGTAGTGCTTCCTTACGGCTTCCTTCGATAGTTGGACTATCTCGCCGTCTTCGTATGCCTCTGCATCCCACCATCGATCCTCATCCAGAGTACCAAAGGAGTCGATTAGGATCGGCTCCCTTCCGGGTCCCAATGCAAATTCCTTCTTTCCATCAACGTGAATTAGTCCCCTCTTAGAGGTCTCTCGTTCTATTACTGCGTCCACATCGAGTACAATCTCAAGAATGGCATCCAATTCCTCTGGATCGAGGTTTGAAATCTCCAATGCCTCCTCTCTCCCGAGATTTCGGTCGAACTTCTCGAATTTAGTGGATACCTCCAAGAATGGTTCTGGAAGTCTTACACCCTCTTGGAGGGTCACCCCCTGATCAAAACCGAAATCCTCTGGTTTTACCTCCCCCCTCTGGAGATCGGAAGAGCGGTTCAGCAGGAAT
>CAXEIX010000116.1:0-3675 GCA_963996605.1 uncultured Candidatus Poseidoniales archaeon
ACACACCTTCAGATATTGGGGACTTGAAGAGTAAAATAGATTCGATTATTGAAGAAAATTGAAAAGCATATTTTCAGACCATGGCCGTGGGTCCTGAAGAGTTTCTCGACGGTTTTAGCCCTATTGAGCAGGCATTGATGGCGGGTATGTTCACCTGGTTCATGACCGCAGCAGGAGCAGGTTTGGTATTTTTCTTTCACGAAATACACAGAAAGGCACTGGATGGAATGCTGGGTTTCGCTGCAGGGGTGATGATTGCAGCGAGTTGCTTCGGGCTTCTAGGTCCAGCAATCGATCAAACAGACGGAGAAGGTCTTGCGAAGGTACTTCCGGCCGCATTCGGATTCGTAATAGGTGGCGTGTGCATGAGGGTTATCGATGCCTACCTCCCTCACCTTCACCCGGGAGCCCCTCCAGAAGAGACTGAAGGGGTCAAGACCAGTTGGCACAGGAGTAAGCTTCTGATTTCTGCCATCACATTGCATAACGTACCCGAAGGATTAGCAGTAGGAGTCGCCTTTGGGGCTGCTGCAACTGGGGATGGGTTTGGAGCAGCGATTGCATTGACTATCGGAATAGGAATTCAGAACTTCCCCGAAGGGGCTGCAGTCTCAGTCCCACTAAGAAGAGAGGGTTTGTCCAAGAAAGAGAGTTTCTGGTGGGGCCAGTTATCCGCAATGGTAGAGCCAATTGCAGCCGTATTGGGTGCAGCGACCATAGTCTATGCAGATCCGATTCTCCCCTATGCGCTTGCATTCGCTGCTGGCGCTATGATTTTCGTAGTAGTTGAAGAGTTGATACCTGAGGCCCATAGGGGGAAAAATGGGGACATTGCAACCATGGGAGTAATGATTGGTTTCACAATTATGATGATGCTAGATGTAGCATTGGGCTAGCAATAGTAACTCCAAAGGCAGAGTGCCCTGTCAGGTGGGCGTGAGTATTGCCGTATTGTCTTGGGCACTAGAGAGGCTGAGAGGTGGCGAGAGAGTTGCAATTGCATCGGTAATCGAGGCTCAGGGTAGCGTTCCTGGAAAGCCGGGTGCGAAGCTCGCAATCAGTTCATCTGGGACTACATTCGGGACGGTGGGTGGTGCTGGACTCGAGATGAAGGTGAGTCAGAAGTTGGAAGATATGCTATCTTCAGAGAATGGCTCGAATAGGAAGAAAGGTGGTTCTGTAGAGATTTTTCTGTTGCACAAGGATGGGAAGGGAAAAGAGGTGACAGCCTTAGACAGCCTATGTGGGGGGCGCGTGACTGTGGCTATGGAAGTGATTGATCCAAGGCCTCACATCTTGATTGCGGGAGGTGGACATGTGGGATTCGCAATAGCAAATGTTTGCGATAACCTGGATTGGTCATACAGTGTTTTCGACATCAGAGGGGATTACAGTAATTCCGAACGTTTTCCTAATGCTGAGAGAGTAATATGTTGCTCTGTAGAAGAGTTTCTTAGTGAAGAGGATAAGGAGTCTCTTAGAAGGTTCTCCGATATACTTCTTCTGAGTCATGACTGGGGAGTCGATGAAGACTTACTGATCGGCCTTCTTAGGGCCTCAGATGAAATCGAGAGGCCTAGAATCGGTGCAATTGGTTCAAAGAAGAAGTGGTCAGAATTCGAAAGATCCGGGATCGAAAATGGAATCGGGAAGAGAATCTTGGATTCTGTTAGGTGCCCCATTGGTTTGGAAATAGGAGCAGACACGCCGGAAGAGATTGCAATAGCCGTTTGCGCGGAAATTCTTTCATTGGAGAGGACAATCAGCCCAACCTAAGTATGAAATTCATGGTCAATTGCGGGGCATTGTGAAGACAGCCGCTGCCCTCATTGTCGTGCTGATGCTATCAGCGCCCCTGGTTGGGGGTCTTGGTGGTCAGGATAAGGGAATGGAAACAGAAACCGAGGTTATCGAAGGATTCGGTTCATTTAGCGTGGTAGCGCCAATCGACACAGGGATCAACGTTTATCATGATCACTTCTCGATGAACGAGTCTTACCCGCAGTGGCTTCTTGATCAACTGGGGGTGAACATGGTGTGCAATATCACCAGTAATGGGACTTGGCAAGAGAGGTATGAGGCTGACAAGGAAAGTTGCTGGGACGTGATAGAATCTGGAGATATTGTTTGGTTTAGAGGTTCCAGAATAATCGGAACCACCCCCGATGATAACACCGAGATTCCGATTCTGGATGATCCTAGTGACGGGCATGGGACGGCAGTGACCGGAGCGGTTCTTAACGCAAATCCTGATGCGGTAATTTTCTTCGTCGAGGGATTCAGCGATGCTGCTGTTCTAGCAGCGGCAAACCAACCATTGGTTGACATTATTACAACTAGTTTCGGCCCGATTCTCTCAGTTCCAGTGCCAGGGATTGAGGATGCAACAAAGGTGGCCGTAGTTCAAGAAAAGAAAATTCACACTGGGGCCGCTGACAACTCCCCTTCTCCGGCGATTCAAGATTCCACCGCAGGTCCTCCTTGGAGCATTGGAATATCCGGCTACGCCGAAGAAGACGACGATCAGAAGGAGACTATGAGCGGCTCATACCCCGACATAGCGGCAGACTGGACTCAGTTCTTGCCCAATCACGATGATATCGACGGCTACCATTGGACATCGGGAACTTCTTTTGCCACGCCTAGGACTGCTGGCCTACTCTCGGAGGTCTTAGAGAGTCTAAGATCCGAATTTGGGGACCTATCTTCTGGAGCGGATCCGAATTTAAGAATGGGATTGATAGTGAATGGAACAAATTTCTCATTGACAAATGACGATCTGCGAGATGCTCTAAATCTCTCTGCTTGGTATCCTTCCTTCACAACTTGGGACCCCCTTTCAGGGACAACTCCGATGTCCCCAGTAGCCCCGTGTACACAGGTTGGCTGGGGGGTTGTGAACGAAAGTAACGTCAAGCCAATTATTGGGCACCTGAATGGCAGTAATGCAATGCAACAAAGGCCATTTGATGTCGAGATTTGCATGGAGTCGAATCAGGATATTCGAGAAGCATACTGGAACTAGGGTTGGCAATTATATAGAAAAAAGAACTTGCAAAGCCATGAGGAAGGTTCTCCTAAGATGGAAGGTTTCCTCTCTGAGCGGAATTGACGAGATCGACACGCTGATGGAAATATGTGAGAGAATTGAGGTTCTTGGTCACCTCTCAACAGAATCCGATGGTGTTACCCAACTAGTCGAATTGAAAATTAAGGAAGGACGTGAACTTTCCGAAATCTCAGAATTAAACAGCTTTGAGGTGTTAGAGAAACACGAAGAAGACGAAAGCGGAATTCTTGTCAGTATTCGTTGTACTCATCCTCTGGCAATATCTGCAGTTGAGTTGTCAAATATCTATGTCTATCCGCCATATGGAATTGATTCGAAAAATGGATTGGAGTTCAGAATTTTTGGAATTTCAAGTTCTATACGAAGTTTCTTGGAATTCGTCAGGACTGTAATGCCACCCGATAACATAAGCGTCCAGACAATAAAGAATGGAGCTGAGAAGAGTTTGGATTTTCTAACGGAAAAGCAGAGGGAGGTTCTAGAGTTAGCCGTTCGTAGGGGTTACTACGAAGATGGTTCGGAAGTCACTCTGAAACAACTTGCAGATCATTTGGGAATAGCTAGGAGCACCATCGGTGAGCACCTAAAAAGAGCCGAGTCAGAGG
>CAXEIX010000117.1:0-3666 GCA_963996605.1 uncultured Candidatus Poseidoniales archaeon
GGCCCTCTTCCTAACTGGGGCTAACATGATTCTAGAGAAGGGCCTGTTCGACAAGGACTTCGTCGAGAAATGGGTGAACTGGGAGGAGTGGTTGGAGGCCGATTACCCAGAAGAGCCTAGGGAGTTTGATCGTTTCATCGAGCTTCTGATGGAGCAGTATTCCCACTACACCCCAGAGTTCGCCGCAAAGGAGTGCAGGATTCCAGTTGAGCAGGTAATTGAAGTTGGGGAGATTGTGGCGAATGCTGGAAGCAGGCTGGCCACTCACGTGTGGAGGGCTGCGGCCATAGGCAATCTCGGCGGGTGGCAGGTCAGCAGAACCCTGCATCTACTCAATGTCCTTACTGGAAGCGTAGGCACGGAAGGGGGCACTTCGCCCAACTCTTGGTCTAAGTACAAGCCCGACCTCTTCGACGTCCCCCCCGATCCGGATGGATGGAACGAGTTGCACTTCCCGCCCGAGTACACGATGTCCCACTACGAAATGAGTCACATCCTGCCTCACCTAGTGAAAGAAGGCAGGGGAGAGATGGATGTTTACTTCACCAGAGTATTCAACCCTGTTTGGACCTATCCGGACGGTTTCTCGTGGATCGAGATGCTGCAGAACAAGGATGCAGTGGGATGCCACATCGCACTGACTCCGACTTGGAACGAGACTGCATTCTTTGCAGACTACGTACTGCCAATGGGTCATGCTTCAGAGAGGCACGACGTCAACTCATACGCAACCAGTTCGGGCAAGTGGGTAGCCTTCAGGCAACCTGTTCTGAGAGAATTTGCGCGCAGAGAGGGAAAGGAAGTCGAATTCACTCACGAGGTAAATCCCGGCGAGGTTTGGGAGGAGGACGAATTCTGGAACGAGCTTTCATGGAGGATAGACGATGGAACGATGGGGATCAGGGAGCACTTCATGAGCCCGTACCGAGAAGGAGAGAGGATAACCATCGACGAATACTACCAGTACATGTTCGAGAGGATTCCGGGGCTCCCCGAAGCCGCTGAGGCCGAAGGTACTGACCCTCTAGGCTACATGAGGAAGCACGGTGCTTTCCTGATCGAGGAGGCCACCTACAACAAGCACGAAGAGGATGGGTGGCCCACTCCGAGCGGAAAGCAGGAGATATACTCGAACAGCATGGTCGAGTTCGGATATCCTGAGCACTCCATACCCCACTACAGAGTAATGAGCCACGTCCATCCAGATAATCTGCAGGGCGAGGATGAGTACTGCCTACTTCCAAACTTCCGCCTACCCCAGCACATCCACTCACGCTCTGCCAATGCCAAATGGCTTGCTGAGATAGCCCATCGGAACCCCCTATGGGTGCATCCTAATGATGCTGAAAAGTTAGGGGTGAGCGAGGGGGGCCTGCTCAAGGTGGAGACGGAGATAGGCTGGTTCATTGACAAGGTCTGGGTTACCGAAGGTATCAAGCCAGGCATCATCGGATGCTCGCACCACATTGGCAGATGGAGGAGGAAGCAGGACTCAGGGAACAGGTACATGACCAACGAGGTCGAGATAGAGGACCTGGGCGAGGGAAGGATGAGGATGAGGACGGTCACAGGAGTCAGGCCGTGGGAGTCTGACGACCCGGATACAAACAGAGTTTGGTGGAGGGATGGGGGAGTACATCAGAACATCACCCATGCCGTTCAGCCGGACCCTATCAGCGGTGCGCACTGCTGGCTACAGAAGGTTCGGATATCGAGACCGTCCCATGGGGAGAAGTACGGAGACGTCGAGGTCGATACGAATAGGTCGTTTGAGTACTACAAGAAGTGGAACGAAATGGCCAAGGAAAGAGAGGTTCACCCTCGTGGGGAAAGAAGGCCCTTGTGGATGAATCGGCCACTGCCACCGAGGAAGGAACACTGGTTCATCAGAGAATAGATCAGACTGAGGGCTCTGCTACTCCCCACTCCACGGCTTCCCATGCCCTCTCATGGACGTAGTAGAATCCCATCTTCAAAGGGAACTCGATGACGATGAACCATCCTGCTGTCTCTATCTCACCGGTAAGCATCCCGGCTACTGCAGCTCCTGTCAAAGTCGCAATTATTCTCCAAGCAAATGTCTTTGCAAGGACGCGTTCCCTAGTGTACATTCCCATCGCCATATCATCGCGCGGGCCTAGCATGGAGCAATTAACCTAAGCGGTTCCTCGTGATGGATATACAAGATTTTCTAGGAAGGAGGAATAGCCGGGATTGAACTCGGGTCTGTGGGATCGACATCTTCTAGGCCCCAGTCGCTCCAACTCCATCCTCTCTCATGGAAGTAGTACAGGATCATCTTCGTGAAGAGTTCAGTGGTTCCTACTGCTGCTCCCGCCGCCCAACTGCCTGTCACTAACCTAGTGATGATTATCGTATCAAGCGTTCCTATAGTTCGCCATGAAACTGTCTTAGCGAGACTTCTCTTTGCGGATGCGTGTCCGGTTCCGGGTATGTGTACCATATATCACGACCCATTCGATTAGGGATAACCCCTCCGATGCGGAGTTCTAAGAATTTCAAATCGATTCTATCACAACAGCGATCCCTTGACCGCCGCCGATGCAGGCCGTGGCTACACCGAAACGCCCGCCGGCCCTCTTCAACTGATGCGAGAGAGTCAGGACCAGCCTAGTTCCGGTTGCTGCTAGAGGGTGCCCTAGTCCGACGGCACCACCATTCACATTGACTCGGTCATAGTCAATCCCGAGATCCTTGATGCAGGCCACTGCCTGACCTGCGAATGCCTCGTTAATCTCCCACAGATCTATTTCAGAGACCGTGAGGCCTGCATTCTGGATCGCCTTCTGGCTGGAGGGTACTGGGCCGTAAGCCATGATGCTAGGCTCAAGACCGACTATCCCCCATGAGACGATTCTTGCGAGAGGTTCATCCCCGTCAGCCTCTGCTCTGGATGCAGACTTCACCACAACAGCAGCAGCGCCATCGACGACCCCGGAGGCATTTCCCGCCGTCACCAGTGAATCAGGTCCGAAGTGAGTCCTCAGTCCGGAGAGGGAGTCGATGGTAGTTCCGAGGACTACGTGATCCTCGTGGGAGTGGTCGATTACGCCATCTGGGGTCTCTACTGAAACTACCTCATCCTGCCAAATACCAGATGAGACGCTTGATTCCGTCCTCTGGTGACTCATGGCGGCGTACTCGTCTGCCTCCTCACGGACTACGCCCTTCCTACGGCATAATTCGTCACTGGTCTGGGCCATGAACATGCCACTGACCCCATCGACCAGATTGGTGAATAGATAGTCCTCCATGTCCTGTGGTATTTCTTCCCCGGCAGAAGGCGGCCTACCGAGCTTGTAAGACCCCCTCATGCCCCGGAGGACATGTGGAGCCTGGCTGAGGTTCTCCATGCCTCCTGCGACAACCACCTCTGCCTCTCCCAGCATTATCATCTGGGTTGCACTGATTATCGACTGTGCTCCACTTCCGCAAAGTCGGTTTAGTGTTAGCATCGGGACTTCCTGTGGTATTCCTGCCCTGAGACCGGCGTGCCTGGCTCCGAAGATTGCTTGTCCAGAGGTCTGCAATGCATGCCCCATGACTACGTGTTCAACGGAATTTGGATTTGTACCGGAATTCTCCATAGCGCCCTTGATTGCTATGGTTCCAAGTTCCTCTGCGGACACGGATGATAGTCTCCCT
>CAXEIX010000118.1:0-3629 GCA_963996605.1 uncultured Candidatus Poseidoniales archaeon
CGGTGGTCCACTGTGCTATTGAAGTGGTCCCTCATGACGACGTTCATCCCGAATGGCAGCCTGTCTGGCGCATTGGGGTTCTGGATGTCATCGTAATCGGAGTAGTACGGGCCTAGGTGGACCTGCAAGGTCCCTCCCTCCCTCATGAATTCGATCAGGGACTCAGTTAGGGTGATGTCAGCATTTTCCGGATTCGGGGTCCCCATGAGTTCGTAATAGTCACCGTACTCTACGCTGTAGTCGGTCTGCCATGGCATGAGTATCTTGGAGTAGTGCTCAAACCAGTCCTCCATTCCGTACACGTCCCAGTCCTCTACCTCGAACTGGGTGTAGGTCTTGTTCATGGCGGATAGGTCCTGCTTTACCCTCTGTAGCCTGTTCTGGTCCGTCGGGTTGGAAAGTATGGCCACATCGATGTTGTCCAGGAATTGGATGTCGAAGTAACGCTCGTTCCCTGAAGTCGCCCCGGTCTCGGTCAGAGTGGACTGGAAGCTGATGTTGTACGTGTGAGAGTCGAACCAGAGGTCGTATGGTGCTGTCCAATTGGCCTGTGACCTCTGATGAGGGTCTAGGACGAATGGCCCGTTGTCGGAGGACTGTTCAAAGACGGTCTGTCCGGTTTCCTCATCGACTATCTTCATGGTGACCTCGTAAACTCCCTCGATGACACCATTCAGCATGGGGACGGCGAAGTCGTGTGACTTCTGGCCCTGTGGGTTCGTTGCATACACGCACGAGTAGACCGCGTCTGCGACACAGTCCAAGACATCCGCCTGCAAGAGTGTGATGTCTGCGTTTGCTATCTCGAAAAGGATGGTTGAGACGTTGTTAGCCTGGCTGATCTCAGGCTTGTCGAACCACTTCGATGTATTGTCCGAGTTGTTGTAAAGGGTCATCAGGTCTATCCTGTAGAGACCGCTCTCGAAGTCGTGGATGCCCATCTCCACCACCCTCCTCTGGCCGGCATCCATTCCAGAAATGGTCTGGGTGTATTCGCCGTCATCGGTGAATGTGTAGTCGTCAACCCTGATGTTGTCGATCGCGAAGCCGGCGTATCCTGCATTTCCGTTTACCCCGTCGTCGTTGGAGTAGAATCTCCATGTGAATGTGACATCAGCCCCTGCTAGGGAGGTGCATTCATCAGTCCATGCGAAGGAGTCCTCGGCAGTCTGGTTAAGCAAGTGGACATGGGTCAAGTCGATCCTAGCCGTGCTGACAAGGTTGTCAGAGTCGAACCAAGATACGAAGCCGTCCTCCCCGATTCCTCCAGAGTGGTCTCCTGCGTACTCCACTTCCTCGTAGAGTCCGTTCTGGTCGAAGTCCTCGCAGTAGTTGTAAATGGTCTCCGTGAAAGGATTGAATGCGTACCTGAGGCCGTTCTCGTTTAGGTCTGTCCAGCTTCCGTAGATTATTCCCTGGTACACCTCGCCGTCCCTGACCCAAGATGCCTCCAGGTAAGAGAAGTCCCTGACCGATTGGACGTTTCCGTTCCTATCGGCTATGTGGTCACCCTCGGCGAAGTAGTCGAAGGTTAGGAATGTGAAGTCGGCTCCGCTATCGGTCAGCTCGATTGGCTCCAAGGTCAGAGTCTCGTTCCAGCTGTCACCGTAACCGCTGTCTGGGTGCCCCAGCCAGTAAGCCTGGTTCTTGAATACGCCTTGGTTCTGTGGAAGCATCTCGTTTGAACCTGATGAGTCGTCCAATCTGCTGCCATTATCGTTCCCGTCGTCATCCCAAATCGGCTGGAATCCGGAGAAGTCCTCGGCTGCGATCAGTTCTGGCAGGGCATTGCTGACCTTGGCTTCAACGTCGAAGTCGACGAATGTGTTGCCCCAGTTCTGCACTCCCACCGTTATTGGCATCTCTCCTGATGCATACCTTTCGCCGTTCAGTAGGTCCAACCAAGGCTCTTCGAACAGTCCGGGGTCGTAGAGGTTCCTGACCGTTAGCTGGAACCTTGTCTGGTCGTTCGTACTGTCCTGATCTACTTGCCCGCCTCCCAGATTGAAGTTTGACAGAACGGTCGAGATGTAGTAGGTGGTGTTGTCTACGAAGTCCGCGGTTAGTTGGACCTGCAGGGACTCGCCTGCAACTAGATCGAGGTTCGTCAGCTGTTGGCTCTCAATGGTGGAGTCGCCGAAGTTGACGTCCCTGGTCCTGATGGTTATGTTGTCTATTGCGAATCCGTCCAAACCAGAGTAGTCCAGAGAGCCCTCCGGCCCCGCGGTTCCCTCTAGCCCACTTCGGAAACGGAATCTGATGTCAATTGTCTGACCTGCGTAGGGAGTGAGATCGATCGAATCGGCCTTTTGGTCTTGCCCTCCATCTTCCCAGCAAATACCGTAACTGAGGGCGCAGGAATCTTTGATCCCCCCTCCTTCAGTGTAGTTGTTCCACATTGTTGTATGCCAGTCTCCGAAGAAGTTGGAATTGTAGTCGTTGTACTCTGGGTCGGGAGCACTTGACACCCTCTCCTCGATTCTGTACTTCCTCTCGTTGTCCCATCCTCCAAATCTCCAAACGGTCTCCCAACCACTTCCATCACTCCAAACCTCGATGCTGCAGGAATCTTCGTACAACCACCTCTCGATGACATCGTATGGCTCAGACAAGAAGAGTTCGAAGAAGCCTGCGCTGCATATCGCATCCATGTCCAAGAATGCTGCATCAGCCCCGGAGAGGTCGATTCCCTGTAGGATCAGAGCCTCATCCATGTGGTTGTAGTATCCGGTATCCTCGGTTGAGTTCCCATCATCGAATTCGTATGTGTGCTCGACCCCGGACCAGAAGTAGTTCGTCGGGTTTGCCTCTGCTTCCCAGTATGGGTATGCGACTGGGCCATCCCAGGACTCGTTGTTCTCCTCGGGGTTGCCGTCTGAGGCGAAGCACTTGTCTGTCCCGTTGGGCATGCACTGGTAGTCACTGTTGTTGAAATGGGCGACGTCGTACTCTTCGTAGTCCTGACTGATCCAATACCTATCCTCGTCTATGTGCCACGAGGAGTTTCCGGATTCGTACTCACCGGTGTAAGAGAACTTGTTGAATGAAGCCCCTCCGGTGTTGATATCTGGAGATTCTGACTCAAAGTCGTTGAAATAGACGACTGTGTCTGTACCTCCAAGAACTTCCCTGACCTCCAGGTCGACGTTCATGCTACCACCCGAGATAGGCATCAGACCTGTGTTCTTGACGGTCACGTTGACCCATCGGTTTCCCTCTCCGACTATACTCTGGAAGGTTGAGGGATCTGTTACCGAGGGTTCTATTCCCACTCTGGTGATTCCCAAGTCGAAGTTATCCAGAACTAGGACTGAGAGGTAATCCCCCTGGCCTGCGTATCCCTGCGTGTCCAACCACATGGCGTTATTCGAGAATCTGTATGTGTAGTCCTCCTGTCCGATTACCACTTCGAGAGCGCTTCCTTCGGCGCCTTGTAGTTGCCCGGGCATTGCCATTGTTGGCCTCCTCCCGACATCGAATGACAGGGGAGAAAGGTACCCCTCGCTATCTGGATCGGCGAGTAATATCTGAACCGTGTTCAGGGCACGGAGGTTTGGCCGCAGAAGGAATGTCTGATTCTGGACGGTCGACTCCTGGGTGTCCAGCAGGGTGAGGGAGGTCGGGACGAA
>CAXEIX010000119.1:0-3620 GCA_963996605.1 uncultured Candidatus Poseidoniales archaeon
TGTATTCTCCACCTCGAACTCCAAGATCCCCACATCGATCAATGGTCCCATATCTGGGTCGATCGCCACGAGGAACTCGTTGTAGGAAGTGTGAGGGCCGTCCATCAGGGCGAGCACTGGCCAGAAATTCTCCCACTGGGTGTTCCCTCCACCGGCCCTAACCAGGCTTAGGGGTGCGACCCATGTGTGCGACTCCCAGGCCCCCTGCGTTAGGGTCAATTCCTGGAAGCCGGAATCGTCGCCGTTCAGGAGCCATCCCCTCCAGTTGTGATGGGGGTTCACGCCATTGTCATACGAATCGGCGCCCACCTTCTCGGTCACTGCCCCATAGACGGATACATCGACTGAAGATTCGGAGCCTATGTATATCGCCTCCAAAGTGATTGAGACCTCGTCGGTGCTAGAGTTGAGTGACATTGAGAGTTCTAGCTGGAAGTCGTCGGCAGATGCGTTCATGCAGCCCCCATTTGAGAAGTCGCTATCGTAGTAGTTTGTCCCCCCGGCACCAACCTTGTAGCATGATCCAGATTGTTGGTCAGCGAAAGAGAAAGTGGGGTACCCGGATGATGCCTGCATTACGTGGTTCTGCCGATTGATCGGGCCGTCACTGGGCCACCCTCCGCTACTAGACTCGAAGAATGAGACGAAGGTGAACTCCTCGGGATTGGAAGTCTTCAGGTTATCGAGCGATGGGGAGGCACTGCTCATGCAAGGTCCGCACCAATGCGCGCCGACGTACTCTCCGAAGACGCTGTGACCAGGGCTAGAGGCGTACCAAGGTACGACCTCCTGCTCAAGCTCAATCCTCTGGAAATCCTCCTTTACGGGAAAGTCAATCGTGTATGAAAGCGGTGTGGCTGCGAGTAGGATGCAGACCCAGAAAGAGGGCTGGAGGAGTAGCCTGACGACTGATACCATCGATTTTTCAGAAGGTATGGCCAGTATAATCATTCTCCTCGCCCTTTAGGGCGAAATCATTAGTTGCCCATTGAATGACTTGAAACGTCTGTCTCAACCCGTCGGATTGGAGCGATAGTGTGGGCGAATGGGTTGCACTCAGAGAGGACGACGGCAGGGCCTACCTAGTCCATAGGGTTCCCGGGGAAGTGAAGGTGAAGGGACTGGGGAGATTCGATGCCGAGAAGATGCTCGATGGGTATGGCATAGGAGACAGAATCACAGTGGGGCAGAAGTCACTATCGATAGTGAATCCAAGACTGCCAGAGGCAAGGAGAAACATGTCACGAAGAGCCCAGGTAATAGGTGCAAAAGACGCAGGCTTTCTGGTATCGTGGATGGGGATAGGAGTGGGTTCCAAGGTACTCGAGGGCGGACATGGGTCTGGGGGACTTGCTATGCACCTAGCTAGTGTTCTAGGTGGATCTGGGACTCTGATATCTGTCGAGAATAGAAATGAGCATGCAGAGGTCGGATCTGCGAACATGAAGAGGCTGGAGCAGGTGCTTCCAGAGTTCCCCGACTGGCACCTGATCGAAGGTGACCTCGCAGGCTCAGGTAGTGTAGCATCTGGGATTTGCGACGACCTGGATGCGGCGATTATCGACGTGGCAGAGCCGTGGACTGTAATCTCAGAGATTGTACCACTGCTTCGAATTGGGGGGCGCCTGGCATGCTACTGCCCTACCACATCCCAGTTGGAGAAATCATGGGATGAAGTGGAGAGGCTGGGACTCATCGTCGAATGGAGCGGGGAGATGGTCGAGAGGAGATGGACCAAGGCGAGCAAGGGGGGAGTTAGGCCCGGAAACCAGCCCATGGGGCACACTGCTTTCCTCCTGATTTCGGCTAGGATTGCAAGCGAAGAAGAATGAGTGGCACTCAAAACCTTTCAAAGGCACTGACCGTCACGTGACCTCGTGAGAGACAGTTCAAACTGGGAGCCAACATCGTATCGAACACATACCATAGGCCAGGTTGTCGGGAACGGGGAGTCCTTGGTTGGTTCAGAGGTCACAATAGCGGGTTATGCCGAGACAGTCAGGGGAAGGGGTGCGATATGCTTCCTCATGCTCCGAGATGGGACTGGTCGGATCCAAGCATTCCTCAAGAGAGATAACATGGATGAGGGGCTATTCGGGGCGATCCAATCCGCGACCAGGGAGTCGACAATCCAAGTTACCGGGGTGGTCGCAAAGAAGCGCCCCCCCAAGGTGGCGGAAGGAGATCCTGAACCGCCTGCTGAGTTCGAGGTGAGTGTTGGTTCTGGGGCAATATTGGCCGAGGCTGAGACTCCACTACCAGTTGGGGTAACTGACGAGGTCAACGTGGGTCTAGACGTTCGACTGGACAACAGACACCTTGACCTGAGGAGGGAGCACGTCAATGCAATGTTCCAACTAAGGAGCAAGGTCCTCCAGTACGGCAGGGACCACCTGATAACAGAAGGATTCCAGGAAATCAACTCGCCGAAGATCATCGCCGCAGCCGCTGAAGGGGGGACCAACCTGTTCCCCATGAAGTACTTCGAGACGGATGCGTACCTCTCACAGAGTCCCCAGCTGTACAAGCAACTAGCGGTTCTCGGGGGATTGGAGAGGGTCTTCGAGATAGGCCCGGCATTCCGAGCCGAGAAGCACGACACCTACAGGCATCTGAACGAGTTCGTATCATTCGATATAGAAGGTGCGTGGATGGACGACGAAGACGTAATGGGTGTCCAGGAAAGGATGATCCACCACATCTGGAGCGAGATTGCAAGGAACGACATGTCGTTGATTGGCGTCGTAAACGAGTACAGGGAATCCCAAGGAAAGGAGCCGGTATCTGTAGAGGCGCCTGAGCTTCCATTCCCGCGCATCCCATATTGCGACGCCATCGAGATAGTGAAGTCAGGAGGCGGAGAAATCCAGTGGGGTGACGACATAGAGAGTCACCATTGCGACATCATAGCAGCCCAGTACCCGGGCTTCCACTTCATCCCTCGATGGCCCATGTCGATGAAGCCCTTCTACATCCACCACAAGCAAGGAGAGGATGGTTCCGGGGGAGGTCAGCTGAGTCGCGGATTCGACCTGAACTTCGGTCGGGACGAGATGACCAGCGGAGGGGCAAGGGAGCACAGGGTGGAGGTCTTGGAGCAGAATCTCAGAGACGTTGGGCTGGATCCGGCCGACTTCACATTCTACACCGATGGATTCCGATATGGGGCCCCTCCCCATGCTGGTTGGGGCCTTGGTGTTGCTAGGCTTTTGATGGTGCTAACCGGTGCAGGTAACGTGAGAGAGGTGGTGCTCTTCCCCAGGGATCGCAGCCGAGTGACACCCTAAGTTGCATTAGCAGCACTTTTATTCATGCACACCACTATGAGACATCGATGAAGGAAGGGCCGGGGCAGACAGTCGTCGAAACATTGGGTGGACAGGACCTGAACCTAGACGGTTCCGTGATCAACCTCGCAATCGTGGGCAGCAGTAGGTTCTACGACTTCGAGATCTTCGAGTCGGCCTTGGAAGATTGGATCTCTGAGAACACGTACCCCGACCTAATCATCGTCGGCGGGGCCAGTGGAGTAGACTACATGGCCGAGAGATGGGCTGACAACAACCTGATTCCGATAGCCGTCTTCTCCGAGGAGTGGGGCGACCCACTCAGGGGCCTGA